>JAICVE010000129.1 GCA_025935475.1 Nitrospira sp.
CCAGAGCGTCGCCGCGGGATTGGAATTTTCGGGCATCCGGTGACCGGTCAAGGAAACGAAGAGGAGATAGGCCTCGTTAGTGACCTCGAAGCGGTCGATGTAGAAGGCCGAGAGCAGCACGGCTCGCTCCGGTTGCTCGTCCGGAAGACCCCCGCTGCCTGCCGGAGCGCCCATCCGGAATTCGCCAGTCGGTACGAAAACCATGTCGTCCGGTTTTCCGGAAGCGAGGGGCATTCCAGCTGAGCTGACAATCAGACTACAGAGCAGAACGCGTGCGACGAGGCTGGACACCGTCACCGCTTGTGGATGCCGCAGGCGCGCGCGACTCCATCGCGGTAGGCAGTCCACAGGGTAAGCGACCTGTTCAGATACCGTAGGATTGTCTCCTGTTGACTGCGTGTCTTGGCATGATTGACGACCATGTGATAGGCGTCATGGCGATGACCGGCTTCCACCATCTGGTGGGAGCGGATGAGGTCCATGGCGTCCTGTGGAAGACCATAATGTCTGACGAGGGGATGTTGCTGGACGATCGACTCAATTTCTTCCGCAGTTCTTGGCTTCGACGGTTCGACCAGCTCCTTGCGGTCCTTGATGCTGCCTTCGACGAACACGGTCATAACTGCCGCCCCCACCACCCAATCCCGGTGGTGTGACGCACGTTCGAGCCACGCACGGTACCGGCGCGCGCCGGGAAGGAGCTTCACGTCCTCAAACGTCCGCGCCGGATAACCGAGTCCTCCCATCATCTGAAGAAACAGGTCCGGGTGCGACTTGCCCAAGGACAACCCGCCGGTGTCTTCCTCATAGATGTTCTCTGCGAGCATGCGCCGCACCGACGTAGGAGGATTGTGGCCGTGAATCCGGGCCAACAACACCGGAAAGTCCCGCACATACACAGCATATTCCTGCTGAAAATGCTGTTTCAACTGAACGACTGTCGCCGTGCCGTCGGTAAACCTCGGCCATGCCCAATGATGTTTGCGATCCATGACACGCAACATCTCTTCCTGAAACCGGCTTGTCGTCAAAGGTCGTATCATGCGGGTTGCCTTCCTCATTGAGCCCTCGTTACAATCCGCCTAGGAGAAGTGTGGATGCAGCAGGTGACCGTTCAAAATCCCGACGATATTCTTTCGCTTCTTGCAGAAGTTGCACTCCGCGGCTCCGGTTTCGTCACTGAATGCCTGCTCGACTACGTATTGGACGAGGGATTTACCGAGCCGATTTACTTGAACGCCAGCGGAGAAGATCCGGATGCCTACTTTAAGGGACAATCACCGGCCTGGGCGGTGTATCAGGTCCGCGAATGGAAGCGTGTGCTGACCATCTCCGGGGGCCCGGGCAAACAGCGGCGCGTCCAGATTACTGAGACGCCGTAGCCTTTCGGTGAGTGTAGGGGGATCAGGCTGAAAAAGCAACGAATCGGCGAGATGTCCTCATGCAGGAACAACGCACGAAGGATGGAATGACATGAATCTCGTTCGACTAGCCGAGCCGTACAACATTGGAGAATTGATTCTGCTGCAGAGTCTGCTCGAAGGCAGTGGGATCGCGTACCTGATCCGTCATGCCAATATCAGCAGTCTGTATCCGGGTCTGCCCGGTCTCACGTCTCATGTGATGGTTGAGGAGCGGGATTATCCACGCGCCGAAAAGATTCTTCAGCGCTTGAGACTGGACGTGCGAGAGGTGACCGGTGAAATGGGCGGGTGAATCATCCGGTCTGCCTGGGTATATGCGGGTTAGACGGTGATTGTGTCGGCAGCCTCTCGCCGGAGCCTTGGAACCAGCCGCCGATTAACATTCCTTCCTCGAAATACAGATAGCGGTGCTTCACGATCGCCGCGCCTTCCCAGTCCTCGAAAATCCATTCTTCCTGCCGAATGCCGTCCTTCGTGAAGCTGGTATTGATGGTTTGCGGTCCTCCCCATGCTTGCAGGACCTGTTCTTTCGACATCCCCACCATTACGCGATGTTCCGCGATGTGCTTTTCGAAATTGGGATCGCGTAGCTTGGCGACCAACGGCATGATGATCATGAACCCCGCAAAGAGGGCTAATCCCGCATAGATGGCTAGGCGGACGGGCTTCCGGCGAATGAGCGACTCGGGTTCGTGGTCAACCATAGAGGAGGCGCTGGGTTCGAGCGATTTCATAGGGTCTTGTGCGCATGGTAGCAATCGGTCTCTCTAGGCGTCAAGGCATGTGGGTCAAATTAATAGCGTATTATCAATAACATCGGAGGTAGAGCTATACTTATCGTATGACTCTTCCTCTGGTCTACCGTGGTACAATCGTCGCTCTGCTCGTGATCCTCACTCATTGGATCCTATGGTCAAGCGTGGACGCAAAACCTCTCTACTCCTATGCGGACGAGAAGGGCACGAGGATCATAACGGACGACTACAATAAGATTCCTCCTTCCTATCGAGCGAAAGTCACGACTGTGGAACAGGAAACAGACGGATACGTCGGGGATATCGAGCGAGTCAGTGAACTGGTTGGGTCCGCGAAGGGATTCGTCGTTCGGGTGCCCGGCATGTCGCTTCAACAGTCCAAAATCATTACCTATGCCTCGATGTTCGGGCTGCTCTGTTTGGTCGCTATGAATCTCAGCCGCAGCGAAGCCATTCGAGCACTCGCGCTCTGGTGTCTCGTCCTCATCGGCATCTGCGCGCCGGTGCTCGTGTACATTGCCGACGATGGTGCCGCGGCCGTCATGAAAAACAAAGCCGCGGAAATCCAACAGAAGCAACAAGACCGCCTGTCGCACGCCCAATAAGCGGCGTCGTCCACTTCGACCACAATCAATCGCATCAGTCGGCGTATTTCGGGACAGGGACCTTTTTGGCCGCTTGAGAGGGCCGAGGAGTCGTCTGCTGCTGGGAAAATTCTGGCGAGTAGGGGTTCATCATGGCTTCGTGAGTGTGTTTCTGGCGGCGTTTCACGAGATCGACGCTTTGCGTGCTGATCTCCATGCGGTCGACGGAAGATTTGATCGTGAGCGGATCCGGCAGCCCCTGCAACGAGAATAACTGGTAGGCGAGTGTCCAATCGAGCGAATCTTTGGTGGCTTCTTTGACAATGAATCGAGCCTGAGGCGACGCAGGGCCCTTGAAGAGAAGCACCCAGATGTTCGAGCGGAACGCGGGCGAAGCGGCATCTGTCGGCGGCTTGAATTCCGGCACAAGGGCAGGGACTTGGCTGATTGGAACTGCCGGAGAAAATTCGATGTCGACCAGGCGAACATATAACGTCCGATTCTCACTCTGGTCATTCGGATCGACGGCATAACTAAACGAATAACGCACTTCGATCCCATCACGCTTGAACGTATACACATCTTCCCCGTTCTCCGGAGACACGAGCTTCCTAAAATACTTGTCCCAATCGGTGATCGCATAATACGTAAAGACGCGGAGCGCCGATTTGCGATCGCGGACAGCCTGCGGCATGCCCATTTTGTCGTGCAATTCTTTCTGTGTCAGACCCAGGAAGCCATCTTCAAAATACGGCGCGGCAGGGATTGAAAAGGGAAGTAGGAGCAAGCCGGCGGCGGCGCAAAGTCCTTTAAAGGCCAAACGTTGTAGCTGATTTCGCTGCAGCAAGAGCTTCTCTCCGGCCGTGCGTCATCGTATCGGCAGCCCTCGCTGCTGTCAAGACAGCCTAGATCGGTTGCCGGTTGTCGGATGAACCAGTATGATGGCACGACTCGGGTTTCGCAGAGGACGGTGAGGACGGCATGCAGATCGATCAACTCCTTCAGGAACGCATCGTCATCCTTGATGGCGCCATGGGCACCATGATTCAGCAGAGGCGGCTGGACGAGGCTGCGTTCAGAGGCGAACGGTTCCGGGATTGGCCAAAAGACCTCAAGGGCCACAACGATCTCCTGAATCTCACGCAACCCGCCATCATTGAGGAGATCCATCGCCAGTATCTGGAGTCCGGTGCGGATATCATCGAGACGAACACGTTCAATTCCCAGGCGATTTCGCTCGCTGACTACCAGATGCACAGTCTGGGCTACGAGCTCTCGAAAGCCGGCGCTGAATGTGCCCGGCGTGCGGTCGCGACAGTCCAAGCCGCCCAGCCGGGACGCCGTTGTTTCGTGGCCGGCGCCATCGGCCCGACGACCAAAACCTCGTCGATCTCTACGGATGTGAACAATCCCGGCGCCCGTGGAACGAACTACGACGAATTGATCGCAGCCTATGCTGATCAGGCACGGGGCTTGTTGGACGGCGGCGCCGACCTGCTACTCGTGGAAACCATCTTCGACACGCTCAACGCCAAGGCGGCGTTCTTTGCCATCCAACAGTTGTTTGCCTCTGGTGCCCGGCGTGTGCCGATCATGGCCTCCGTCACGTTCATTCAAGCCGGCAGCAACCGCGGGGTCACGGGACAGACCGTCGAAGCCTTCTGGAATTCAATCTCGCACGTCCCGCTGCTCAGCGTCGGCATGAATTGCGCTCTTGGCCCGAAGGAAATGCGGCCGCTCATCGAAGAGCTGTCGAAGATCGCTCCGGTTTATGTGAGCGCACATCCGAACGCCGGCCTGCCGAATCCACTGCTGCCGACGGGTTTCCCGGAAACCCCCGACACCCTGGCCCCACAGCTTCGTGAGTGGGCCCAGAACGGTTGGCTCAACATCGTCGGCGGCTGCTGTGGCACGACGCCGGCGCACATCAAGGCTCTGGCCGAGGCAGTTCGAGACGTTGGGCCGCGGATGATTCCGACAGTAGAGCCCTATACCCGCCTGAGCGGGCTCGAGGCGCTCACGATCCGTCCCGATGCCAATTTCGTGAACATCGGAGAGCGGACCAATGTGACCGGTTCCCCGGCATTTGCAAAGCTCATCCTCCAGGGCAAGTATGACGATGCGCTCTCGGTGGCGCGGCAACAGGTAGAAGGCGGCGCCCAAATCATCGACATCAACATGGATGAGGGCATGCTGGATTCGACCGCTGCGATGGAGAAATTCCTTCGCCTCGTCGCTGCCGAACCGGATATCTGCAAGGTCCCCATCATGGTCGATAGCTCCAAATGGGAAGTGCTGGAGACAGGGCTCAAGAATATCCAAGGCAAGGCGGTCGTCAACAGCATCAGCTTGAAGGAAGGGGAGAGGAAATTCATCGAGCAGGCCACCTTGGTTCGCCGATATGGAGCGGCCGTGGTCGTGATGGCGTTCGACGAAAAAGGTCAGGCGGACAGCCTCGAGCGTAAGAAGGACATTTGCCTCAGGTCGTACAAGATTCTCACGGAACAGGTCGGCTTCAATCCGACCGATATTATTTTCGATCCAAACATCCTGACGGTGGCCACCGGGATGGAGGAGCACAACGATTATGCGGTGAATTTTATCGAGGCGACGAGGTGGATTAAGCAACATTTGCTGGGCGTCAGAGTCAGCGGCGGCATCAGCAATATTTCGTTCTCGTTTCGCGGCAACAACGCCGTGCGCGAAGCGATGCACTCGGCCTTCCTCTATCATGCCATCAAGGCCGGTCTCGACATGGGCATCGTGAATGCCGGACAGTTGGCCGTCTATGAAGAAATCCCGAAAGACTTGCTTGAACTCGTGGAGGACGTACTGCTGAACCGCCGTCCGGACTCTACGGAACGTCTGGTGGCCTTCGCAGAAACCGTCAAACGTCAGGACAAGACCGTTCTGAAGGACGATGAGTGGCGCAAAGGGAGCGTCGAAGAACGGCTGTCGCACGCCTTGGTCAAAGGCATCACGGATTACATTGACCAAGACACTGAAGAAGCGCGGCGCAAATATCCGAAGCCGCTCATGGTGATCGAAGGTCCCCTCATGGCAGGTATGAACATCGTGGGCGATCTGTTCGGATCGGGAAAGATGTTTCTGCCGCAGGTCGTGAAAAGCGCCCGTGTGATGAAGAAGGCCGTCGCCCATTTGCTGCCCTTCATGGAAGAAGAAAAGAAACGGCTGGGCGGGTACCAATCACAAGGCAGGGTCATTCTCGCCACGGTGAAGGGAGACGTCCACGATATCGGGAAGAACATCGTCGGCGTTGTCCTCGGCTGCAACAACTATGAGGTCATTGATCTGGGCGTGATGGTGCCGTGCGAGCACATTCTGGCCGCCGCCCGCGACCAGAAAGCGGACATCGTCGGCCTGAGCGGGCTCATTACGCCGTCCCTCGACGAAATGGTGCATGTGGCCAAGGAGATGACGCGGGAAGGCTTCGACGTCCCCCTCCTGATCGGTGGAGCGACGACCAGCAAAGCACATACGGCTGTCAAGATCGCGCCCTCCTATGCGCCCTCTGTCATCCATGTGCTGGACGCCTCACGCGCCGTCGGGGTGGTCGGCAATCTCATGAATCGAGAGCAGAAGGCCGTCTTCGTGCAGGGGATACGGGAGGACTACGACCGTGTCCGGCAGGCCCATCAGGATCGGGAAGCCAAACCTGTGCTCTCCCTGGCGAACGCCCGTGCCCGGCAGTTGGTTTCCGACTGGAGGGGTCTCGAGATTCCTGAGCCGGAAGGACTTGGGATTCACGTGATCGCCGATCAGCCGCTCCCGGAACTGTTGCCTTACATCGATTGGTCTCCGTTTTTCCACACGTGGGAATTGAAGGGGCGCTATCCGGGAATTTTTGAGCACCCGACAATCGGTGCGAAGGCGAAGGAGCTTTTTGCCGATGCTCAGCAGCTGCTCGCCCGCATCGTCGACGAGAAGTTGCTGACCGCCAAAGGGGTCTATGGGCTCTTCGCCGCCTGCAGCATTGGTGACGACATCGAACTGTACCCGGATGCGTCGAAGAAGGCAGTTCTGGCGACCATTCATACGTTGCGGCAGCAGGGGGAAAAACCCCAAGGCCAGCCCAATCTGGCGCTGGCCGATTACGTCGCGCCTCAATCGTCCGGACGAACCGACCATGTCGGGGCTTTTGCCGTCACCACGGGTATCCGATTGGATGAGCTGTGCCGCAAGTTCGATCTGGATCATGATGATTACAATTCGATCATGGCCAAGGCGCTGGCAGACCGTTTGGCTGAGGCGTTTGCCGAATACCTCCACAAACGAGTCCGGGAGCTATGGGGGTACGGCAGGCTGGAGCGGTTGACCAACGAGGAGCTGATCCGGGAAAAGTATCGGGGGATTCGCCCTGCGCCGGGATATCCGGCGTGTCCGGACCATACCGAGAAGCGGACGCTGTTCGACCTGTTACAGGTTGAACGGCATACGGGTATTATCCTGACCGAGAGTTTTGCGATGCTGCCGGCTGCCGCCGTGAGCGGATGGTATTTTGCACATCCAGAGGCAAAATATTTTTCCGTGGGGAAGATCGGCAGGGATCAAGCGGAAGACTATGCCCGCCGGAAGGGAATGGACCTTCGAACGATCGAACGCTGGCTTGCGCCCAACCTCAACTACGAGCCCCGGTGATTCGCGGTTAGGAAACTTCCGCCAGAAGCGGCTGCCTGGCCGGCTTTCCAATGGCCGCCGTCAGTGCCGATTTTAGCAGTCGAAAGCGGTCCTCCGCCCAACGGTTAAAGGTATCCGAGTCCTGAAAAACCAGATCCCAGGCTTTCGCGGCGTCCAACATTAAGAG
>JAICVE010000267.1 GCA_025935475.1 Nitrospira sp.
ACGATGGCCGCGGACCAGTTCGTCGTGCTGCCCGGCAGTCGTGTCGAAGAGAACATCATGGCGCAGGCCGAAGGCAGCGAGTTGCGCAGCGTCTATGCCGGCTATCACTGGTTCGGCGACTGGGGCCGCGACACGATGATCAGCCTCGATGGCCTGACGCTCGCGACCGGCCGCTATCGAGAAGCCGGTGCGATCCTGCGTACGTTTTCGCACTACGTTCGCGACGGACTGTTGCCGAACTTGTTTCCGGAAGGCGAGCGCGAGGCCCTGTATCACACGGTCGATGCGACGCTCTGGTACTTCCATGCGCTCGACCGGTATCTCACGGCGACCCAGGACCGCGACACCTTGATGCAGCTGTATCCCACCTTGAAAGACGTGATCCACCGTCATCGGCAGGGGACCAGGTTTAACATCGGGGTCGACCCGAAGGACGGGCTGTTGCGAGCCGGGGCTCCCGGCTACCAACTGACGTGGATGGATGCGAAGGTCGACGACTGGGTCGTGACGCCACGACGCGGAAAGCCGGTGGAAATCCAGGCGCTCTGGTATAACGCACTGTGCTTGATGGCGGAGTGGGCAGGTCAGCTCGGCGACGCGCCGGACCCCTGGCGTGAGATGGGGGAGCAGGCTGAAGTTTCATTCCACCGACGGTACTGGTTTGCGGAAGGCAGGCATCTGTTTGACGTGGTGGACGGGGACGACGGAGATGATCGGAGCCTTCGTCCCAACCAGATATTTTCGCTGTCGCTGCGCTTCCCCATCCTTCGCGAGGAGCGATGGCGGTCGGTCGTCGATGTCGTCAGTGAAAAACTGCTGACCCCGTTTGGACTGCGGACGCTCTCTCCCGATCATCCCGACTATAAGCGGACCTACGCCGGGGATCTGCGCGCCAGGGATGCGGCCTACCATCAGGGTACCGTCTGGCCGTGGTTACTCGGTCATTACATCGACGCCAGGCTCAAAGTGTACCGAGATAAGACCGAGGCGCGCAGTTTGCTGCGCGCATTTGCCGATCACTTGCACGACGCCGGCATCGGGACGATCAGTGAAATTTTTGACGCAGAGCCGCCGTTCCGGCCCCGTGGGTGCATGGCCCAAGCCTGGAGCGTGGCGGAGGTGCTGCGAGCCTATCTTCTCACCCGAACCGGGTGAAGCCGAGGCGTGGGGAGGGATGCGGGATACATGAAGGGGAACGATCAGCGCTGCGCGGTGCGCATCGGAACGTCGGGCTGGCACTACAAACACTGGCTCGGGCCGTTTTATCCGGCACACCTTCGACCGAAAGACATGCTGGCCTGGTATATGGAACGGTTCGACACGGTTGAACTCAACAACAGCTTTTACCATCTGCCGGCTCGAGAAACGTTCGAAGGCTGGCGACGCGCCACGCCTGCGTCTTTCTGCTTTGCCGTCAAAGGGAGCCGATACATTACGCATCGCAAGAAGTTGAATGATCCCGCATCGGCCGTCGCCCGGTTCATGGAGCCGGTCGAATCGCTGGGCGACAAGCTCGGACCGATCCTCTTTCAGCTGCCGCCGCGGTGGGGGTGCAATCTGCCGCGCTTGAACGCCTTCTTGGACTCCCTGCCGCCGAGCCATCGGTATACGTTCGAATTTCGCGATCCGAGTTGGCACGATCCTGCCGTCTATCGGGTACTGGGACGGCACAATGTCGCCTTCTGTGTGTACGAGCTCGACGGCTTTGAGGCCCCCTGTCAGCTCACGGCCGATTTCGTCTATGTCCGGCTCCACGGGCCGGGCCGCAAATATCAGGGGGATTATTCTTCCCGGCAGCTGCGTGGCTGGGCTCGCCGAATTGCCCAGTGGCGGCAAAGCGCCAAAGCGGTGTATGTGTATTTTGACAACGATCAGGCGGGATATGCGGCGAAAAATGCCGCCGAGCTCAAATCAATGGTGACTCAATGATGAATCACTCAGTTCACGGTCCTTCGCGCGCCAGGAGGTGAACCATGGAAACGCGTGCCTCAGTGGCCGAACACCCCATTCATCCGATGCTGATTCCGTTTCCGATCGCGCTCTGGATTTTTTCGCTGGCGAGTGACTTGATCTACCTCTTTGGATTCGGCGGGGCCGTCTGGAAGGATATCGCGCTGTATACGATGGCGGGAGGGATCATCGGCGGACTGGCGGCGGCGATTCCGGGGTATATCGATTACCGCTCGCTGAGCGATCCGGTGATCGTGCGCGTCGCGCAGATGCACATGGTGATCAACGTCGGGCTTATCGTATTGTTTACGATCAATGCCGGCCTGCGCTTTCTGAATGGGCCGGAGGCGCTGCTGCCCGTACTCCTGTCTGTGTTGGGAGTCGCGGCGCTCGCCGTCTCTGGCTGGCTGGGAGGCGAGCTCGTCTACGTCCAAGGGGTGGCCGTACAGCCTGAGCGAGAGCCCACTGCCCCGAAACGGCGGGCCGCATAAACACAGCGTACCGACTGAGCAGCGTTCACTCCGGCTTCTTGGAGCACCTATGGCTGACAGCGTTGCAGATCTATTAGTGGACCGGTTGATTGATTGGGAAGTCGACACGGTCTTCAGTCTTCCCGGTGACGGGATCAATGGCATTTTTGAATCCCTTCGTCGGCGACAGGACCATATCAAATTGATCCAGGTGCGGCATGAAGAGGCCGCCGCCTTCGCGGCCTGCGGCTATGCCAAGTTTTCGCGACGCCTTGGCGTCTGTCTGGCGACATCCGGACCTGGGGGGCTGCATCTGTTGAACGGCCTGTATGATGCCAAGTGCGACGGCCAGCCCGTCCTTGCGATCACGGGCCATACCTTCCACGACCTGATCGGCACCCACTACCAGCAAGATGTCGACCTCGTGAAGGTCTTCAGCGACGTCGCCGCCTACAATGAGCGGGTCATGGGCCCGGCGCATGTCTGTAACGTCGTCGATGAGGCGGTGAAGACTGCGATCGCTCGGCGGACCGTGACGCACATCACGATTCCCAAGGACATTCAAGACTGGTCGGCCGACGGACATCGGTCGAAGGCCAACATTCCGATGCACAGCGGGGATCTCTACAGCGAGGCGCTGCCGCTTCCGCCCACGGCCACGCTGCGTCATGCGGCCGACATGCTCAATGCCGGTTCCAAGGTCGCCATTCTGGCGGGACGGGGCTGTCTCACCGCTCGTAAGGAAATTCTCGCGGTGGCGGAAACGCTCGCCGCCCCGATCGTCAAACCTCTGCTCGGCAAAGCGGTCGTGCCGGACGATCATCCCTATACGACCGGCGGCATCGGTCTCCTCGGCACCGCACCATCGCAGGAGGTGTTGGAAGAGTGCGACACTCTACTCATCGCCGGCAGCAGCTTTCCGTACCTCGAATTCTATCCCAAGCCCGGCCAGGCGAAAGCCATCCAGATCGATCTGGATCCGTCCCGCATCGGACTGCGCTATCCTGCGGACGTCGGGCTGGTCGGTCACTGCTGGGACGTGCTCAGGGCGCTGATGCCGTTGCTCAAACCGAAAACGGACCGGACCTTCCTCTCAAAGGCACAGGAGCGGATGCGTCACTGGAACGAGCTGATGGAGATTCGTGGGACGCGCAGCGACATGCCGCTGAAGCCTCAAGTGGTCGCGCGATCGTTGAATGAGTATCTGGACCGCGATGCCATCATCTGCAGCGACACAGGCACCGTCACGACGTGGGCAGCTCGGCATATTCAGCTTCGCGAAGACATGGAATTTTCCGTGTCTGGCACGTTAGCGACCATGGCCAATGGTCTGGCGTATAGCATCGGAGCTGCAGTGGCGTTCCCCGGGCGACAGGTCGTCTGTTTCACCGGCGACGGCGGTCTCACGATGTTGATGGGCGAACTGGCCACCATTGCCAAGTACCGTTTGCCCGTGAAGGTGATCGTGATCAAGAATAACGTCCTCGGCATGATCAAGTGGGAGCAGTTGGCCTTCGAGGGCAATCCGCAATACGGGGTGCAATTACAGCCCATCGACTTCGTCGCGGTCGCGCGGGCCTGTGGCATCGCCGGTTTCACGGTCGAAGATCCTGCGCTTGTCCGGGCCGTGTTGGGCGAAGCCTTCCATCATGGAGGGCCGGCGCTTGTCGAAGCCTCGGTCGATCCCAACGAGCCACCGCTCCCGGGCAAGATTACGACCGATCAAGCCTGGCAGTTCGCCAAGGCCCTCTCGAAAGGGCAGAAAGACAGATGGGACATCATCAAGACGGTCGTCGAGAACAAAATCAGAGAAGTGGTGTAAGCGCGCTGTGCGCATAGAGCTTCCTGGTTGAGGAAGTCAGCAGAGATTTATTGATTGGGGGTTGGTCGAACCCCGCCGATTCTCGAAGGAGAAGACGCGAACAGGCACACATTCTGACGAAGGGAGCTCCGTCCGTGGCCAACAGTATCGCCAAAGCGGTCGTCATCAAACATGGAAACCTGTTTTTTCTCGCTCCGCCCGGAGGAGAAGTGCCGCTGGCCCGCGGTCATGGGTTCGGTCTCTATTACCACGATTGCCGGTTTCTGAACGGCTATGAGCTGTTTGTCGGCGGGGAGCATCCCGAGCCCTTGGCAGCGCGTTCATGGGAGGGAGGCCGCGCAGTGTTTCAGCTGACCACGCCAGATTTTCAGACGCCCGA
>JAICVE010000018.1 GCA_025935475.1 Nitrospira sp.
CAGGCGACGCCAAAAACGCGTCGAGTGCGGCGCGGAAGGCAGGCGAGTGGATCGACCGCGACAAGGGGGAGGTCTCCCACTCTTCGAAGACGCGCTCATGGCAGCGTTTGCACTTGTTGGAGTTCGGGAAGGCCTTGTCCATCGTGATGGGGGCTTTGCCGTCCTGTTGGGCCATCAGCCGATCGCCCCACAGATGCGACGCCGCACCGCCGAGCAATACGACGCCCGCGACAACAATTGACAGACCTGCCTTGTGCAGCACGCTTCGCATGTCCCGGCCCCTTCAGAGAGTCTTCGCTCGGTAGGTCAGCATACGGGGTTGCGTGTACTCGTCGAAAATCTTCTTGGCGGTCTGCCGTTCTTTGTCGTCCTTGAGCGTCGCGAGATATTTGTCTTTCAGGGCCGGCTCAGGCGCGGGGATCAAAGTGTAGCTCAACACCGCCTCCACGGAAGCGGGGGTCGCGCCGGCCGGGATCGCAAACGAGAACGGCACCTTCCTCGTGTTGCCGCCTTTGATGAACGGGTCGGGAATCGGCCCGCGAAGAATCTTGTCGTAGGGCAAGCCGAAGTGCTTCGTCTCCTGCGCCAGCACCTTGCCCTGCGCATCCTTGACGGTGATGGCTAAATCGAATTGTTTGAGCACCGGATCGCCGTCTGGGAAGCTGTGCGGCAGGCTCCCGACCTTGACCAAGGCCGTGCCTTCGACTTTCTCGGCGGACTTGCTGCTGTCGATGTCGATGCGGGGCATCCACTCGGCCTGAAGGTTGCGGTTCTTGAGCAGGATGCCCGGGATCACGACGCCCCGGAAATAATGGCGGCCGATCGAACGCGTCATGGCTCCGCGCTTCGAAGTCGAACTGCCCGTGGACTGTTCCATGTGACAATCCTGACAAATCGTGCCTTGCAGGATTTCTCCAGGCAGATCCTTTTGCGTCACGTCTTTCACCTTGTCGAAATGGCAGGAGGCGCAATAATTTGCGCCGCGGAACAACGGCACCTGCACCGCCTCATGGACGAGGTTCTCCTCCGGATCGGCGTAAGGGCCATGCATGGTCTTGCCCGGCTCGATCTTGAACGTGGGCGGCGGCCCATTGGTGCTTTCCTTGATCAGATGACAGGATGCACAGCCGATGCCTTCGACCTGCGGATTGCCCGAGATGACCTGTGCGGCAATTTTCTCGGCATACTGCGGGAACACCGTCGTCGACGGCACATGGCAGGAGAGGCACCGCTTGCGTTCGTCCGCCGTGGGATTCGTCTGGAGCCATACACCGAGCACGGTTCGAAACACCGGCGACTCCAGTGACGTGCCGTGCAGCAAGGCAGCGTCCACGCGGCCGAAGGTCTTGAGGTCGGGGGTCTGTTCCCGCGCGCCTTTCCATTCTTCATAGTGCCGGTCGTGACACTGCTTGCATTCCTCGGAACGGATGAAGACCCTCTCGATCTCGTCGACCCACTTTTCCGGGCTCTGGCCGTTGGCCTTCTGCGCCACCGCCCCGTCTTGATAGACCATGACCCCAAGGAGGAGCAGGGCGATGCACGTGGCGACTAGGTGTCGTCTTGTCAACATTCGTCTGAACCACATCGAACGTGGGAGTCCTAATCTCGTTTACACCCGACAAAGTGAAAATTCACACCCCACCCGACGGGGTCGCCAGGATCGGCCGGCTCGTAGGTGCCGACCGTGAAATTGCATTCGTTCATGGCTTTCTTGATGTGCCGTCCGAAATCGAGCATGGTTTTGACTTCCTTCTTGTCGATTTCCTTGATGACGGACCGCACCTTGATCCCAGCGTAATCGGCGCGCGAATTGCCGATGACTTCGAACACCGCCACGCCTTGGGGGCGCTGCAGCTTCAGTTCCTTCTGGATCTCTTCGTCGACCTCGCCGACGACGACGCCGAAGTCTTCCCCAAGCTTGGCCGCCTCGTCCACCGTCATACCGTCTGCCGCTCCGTCGTTCGCCGTTCGTCCGGGAAGCGGGCTACCCAGCAAGCCGAATACTACCCCACACACAACAAGGGCCCTTCCCCAACGAAGGGCCCCGGTGGTGCCGTGCACAGCCCTGTTGCGATCTTCCTCCAAGGTCGGCGCCTCGCGATGCCCGATCACTCGCGCAATGGTTTCTCGTTCATCACACCATGAAACCTAGATTTTCGCAATCGGATCAATGACCAACTGAAACCACGGCGCCACCGCTTTTTGGCCGTTCCGCTCCTTGTTTTCCCCATTCCAGACGGCGAAAGAGACGGTTTGGATGCGGCCGGGAACGAGCTTCGCCTCATTGTCCTGTTCCTCGGCGCCAAGCGGCCGGCGCATCACCACGTGCCAGACCCCATCCTTCCACGTCGCCTTGCCCTGCACCCGCCCCTGCTTCTCCTTCGTCGTTAACGTGCTGAACCCGCCGCCGATCAAGTCTTCCACCGACGACACGCGGCGCGGGATCACCTCGAAGGTCCGCACGCCTTCCCGCTGCTTCTCGTTGCTGCGGGCAGCCCGCCGGTCGATGTCGCTCTGCCAATCGGCCTTCCAGTGCCAAATATTGATGTAGTGGTCGAGTTGGCCCATGCAAAAGAAGGCCGGTGCATCGCCGAGCGGGAGGCCGATGGCCACGCCGTCGCGGAACGTGCCGGGCGTCAACCGATCATTCTTCGTGTTGTCCTGCCATTCCAAGAGAAATGCGATCTCGCTCCCGTTATGAATGGATCGGACGCTCAAGGCGCGCGCGGTCGGCTCCGGCCAGACAGGTCTGGTGATCACCTGACCGCTCAACGGCAGCGTCATCGGTGGCACCTTCGCCCAGGTGGGGTCCTCAGGAGTCGCGGGGAGATCGCCCTCGATCAGATGGGCTCGGATCACCATGCCTTCGGAGCTTACGAGCGGAATGCCCATGCCGCCTAGGACCGCGGCCGATACGAGAATGCAGAAGAAGAGGAAGAGCAGAGAGCGGGGAGGTTTCTTGGTCGTGTTGCGCAGCATGCTCATGTCCTGGTTGACCAAGCTGAGAGCCGGCGGAAACAGCCTGCGGACCGCCCAGCGGCGACCGCCGCTGTCACCATACCACAAAACACTTGAGACCAATTGAAGCGAATTCGGGTTTCTACCAAAGACGCACGCGCCGGATCTTGTTTTCGCCGCGCTCGCAGATGTAGAGATGCCCGACGGAATCCAAGGCGAGCCCGACCGGCGAATTGACGACCGCCTCGACGCCCAGCAGCCCGTCACCGTGCTTGACCCCACCCGCGGATTCCTTGGCGACGAACCGCGCTGCCCCGCAACCGCCCATGTTCTTGTCTTCGTAGCCGCTGTCGCCGTTTCCCGCCACGGTGGTGATGATGCCGGTGGCCGCGTCGACGCGGCGCACGCGATGGTTCATGGTGTCGGAGACGTACAGATTGTCCTGTGCGTCAAAGACCACGGCCTCGGGGGCGTGGAGCATCGCGCGAGTGGCTGGCTTGTTGTCGCCATCGTAGCCGTAGCGGCAGACGCCGGCGAGCGTGGAGATCACGCCCGTCTTCCGATCGATCTTGCGGACGCGGTTGCTGCCCTTATCGACGATGACGACGTCCCCCTTTCCGTCAACAGCGATGCCGACGACGTCATAGAGGCGGGCCTCCAGTGCGGGCTTGCCGTCATCCAGATACATCGACATGTCGAGGCCGTCCGAGCAGACCGGCATGAGCCAGCCGTGATCGTCGCTGAAATCGATGCCGATGGCGTCGCCAGAAAGAACTACGAGATTGCGGGCCACGAGCGGCTGTTCGCGCGCATCGTCTTCGGCCGACCAGGCGCCGGCGATCGTCGTCACGAGACCCGTGCGCGGATCGTAGCAGCGGATCTTGTGGGCCTGCGTGTCGGCGATGTACAGCACGTCGTCTTTGTCGAAGGCCATGGCCGCGGGCCACGTGAGATTGACCTCGAGGGCCGGACCGTCGCCGTTGAAACCATGTTGGCCGGTGCCCACGATCGTGGTAATGACGCCAGTGTCGCGGTCGATTTTGCGAATGCGGTTGCTGCCGGAATCGCAGATATAAAGATGATTCTGGGAATCGAAAGCGATGTCGAGCGGCAGATACAGGCCGGCTTCGCCGCAGGGTCCCTCGTCGCCGCTGTAGCAGGTTTCACCGATGCCGGCGAAATTGTGCAGCGTGCCCTCTTGAAGGTCGACGCGCCGTATGCGGTCTGACCCGGACTCGGCGAAATAGAACCAGCGCTCATGCTTGTCGAGCGCGGCATGATGTGGCAGCGGAATGCCGGCCTTGACCGCGCGTTTGCCGTCTCCTGTGCTGCGCGCCTTGCCGTTTCCCGCAAAGGTCTCGATGTACCCGAGGGCGAGCTGAAGTGCGGTCTCCATGGCGTCCTTTCCGTCGCGCCGCTTAGGCGCGGGTCGCCGGCTGTGCGGCTGGCTGTTCAACGCCGGGCGCCGGGGCCGCCTGGATGGATGCCTGAGGCGCCGCCATCTGCTGCTGGGCCGCGGCTTCGGCCTCGGCTTCGATGGCTTCCGCTTCATGCACCGACTTCTTGAAGCCCTTGATGGCCTTCCCGAGTCCTTCTCCCAGCTGCGGCAGCTTGCCTGCGCCGAAAATGATCAAAACGATGAAAAGGATCAGGATCAGCTCTGTAAATCCCATACTCCCAAACATGGTGTGTTCCTCCGGTAAGAGTGAATCAGGATGCGCTGGTTTTACTTCGTTTGGCAAAGCGTTCTTTCAACCGCTGACGCGCCTGCTCGGCCTGCTCAAACATTTTGCACTTGTCGTAGACGCTGATCAGATTGTAATAGGCCAGCGGCTCGTCTGCATTGTGTTCGACAGCGTCTTCCATGACCTTGATGGCCAGATCCGATTTTTTGTGATTGAGGGCGAGCTCCATCAGCTTGAAGCTGCCTTCCAGATGCTTCGGGTCCAGCTCGAGGGTGCGGAGATAGCACTGGATCGCCGCATCGATCGTGTTGTAGTCGGAGACCTGGGGATTGTCGAGCTCGACGTACACGCCCGCAAGATTGTACCAGGCCATCGGATCGTCCGGCGTGATCTCGACCAGGCGCTCATAAAACCCCTTCGCGTCCATGTACTTTTTCTTATCGGCGCAGAGCCGGCCCAGGTTGAAGAGCGCCAGCACGTCGTGCGGGAAGACGTCCAGCGCGCGCTTGAACTCGGCTTCGGCCTCGTCCGCCATGTTCTTGGTCGCATAGATCGTGCCGAGATTGGAATAGTACATGGCGAGCGAGCGGTTCATTTCCGCGCGGATGCCTTCAGCCATTTCGATCGACTTCTTCACTTCGACCAAGGCGTCGTCCAACCGGCCCTTGCTGAAATACAGTTCCCCCAATCGGCAACGGGCCTGAAAATCGTCGGGCTCGGCAGCGAGCAGCTTTTCGATTTCGACGATTTCCTCATCCGGGTTCAACGGCTGATCGCCCGGATCGACCGCTGCCCTGCTTTGCTCCGAAGACGTTGTGTCGTCCATGACAAACCCCTATGGCAAAAGATGACGGGAATTACACATGTCCGCCGACCAACGAGTCGGACGTTCTCATTACTGCCTGGTCCGCCACGGAGTCGGACGCATCGCGCCGAGAGCGGTCCATCGTCAACAACATCACGCCCAGGACGACCATCAGCGTCAAATTCGAGTACAAGAGGGCATAGCCCGCGATAAACATGAGCCCCAGGCCATAGCCCGCCAGCCGTCCCATGGTCAGAAGCTTGATGACGGTATAGGACCAGCACAGCAGGCCTGCCATATACAGCGCGAACGGAAGATAAAAGGTGTATCCCATCCCGAACTGGAAAATCCAGCCGATGCCGTCCGCCGCCTTACGGACGTTCGTCGCGAGCCCCGGATTGTATTGATTGAGCAGGTAATCCAAGAAGAACATCGAGATGAAGATTACGGCGGCGGTGCTCCAGAACCACATGGCGCGGTGTCGCTGGCGCTGGTTGCGCGATCGGAACGACACGCCCCGCCCGTAGGCCCAAAAGACGAGAATACTGGCCAGCACCATGAAGGCTTCACCGGCCCGGTGGGATTCGTACACCATCGGCGGCGCGACCACGGTCCCTGCAAAACTGAAGAAGGTGGAGACGATCTGGTAATAGAGCCACCCGCCGATGCCCAAGAGATACGTGATGCCAAGAAGCCGGTGTGACCGGTCGTGATGCGTCGACAGATATTCGCTCATCAGCAGGACAATGGCGGCCAAGGCCACGGTGTTGTAGAGGGCCGAGCCGAGCATGGACGGCGGCACGAACAGAAATCCGATCGTCAGCAGCAGCAACAGCGCAATGCAGGGCACGATGAAGCGGGTCAATCCGGTAAACCCACGCGACGACAGCCGATTGACGCTGCCGACCGTCAAGCCGAGGAACAAGAGAATCGCGACGACGTTCAAGAGCCACTGCCCGACTTCGGTCAGAGCCGTGAAGGTCGGAATAATCCACTGATGATCGGCGGCCAGCTTGCTCAAGTGCATGCCGAGCCGGGACACCAGCCGGTAGAGAATCAGCTCGAGGAAGGCGACCAACAGCACGAGCTTGATGGTGTATTGGAAGAGGAGCGGCTGATCGCTCAGCTTTCCGGTGATGCGTTCGATGGTGGTTGCAGTTGCCGACACGAATGCTCCGACGATGGTTGAAAAGTATACCGACCGGCAAAAAAACCGGTCAACGCTGCCTGTCAGCCGTTACGACTGCGCGGCGGTCACCGCGCGCCGCTCTTCTGCCTTCGCCCGTGCGATGTACAGCAGCCCATCCGCCATCGAGTAGTTGAACGGCAGCTCGCATACCACTTCACTGATTTTTTCGTACACATGCTGATACAGCCGCTCGGCCTGGTCTGGCGTCATACCTTCCTGTACTTCGTAGAAGAAGCCGAGGCTCAGATCTTCGGCCGACGGCCGCATGATCCGCCGGATGCCGTAGCCGCCAGGGTCGCTCATGATGGGCGCTTCTTTCTCGAGATCGAACAGACAGGGCTGGCACGAGAAGCCATAGGACTCGTTCAGCTTCTTGTTTTCGACGATGAAGTTCATCGTCTCCAGCGCTTCTTCTTCCTTCTCGGTTGGGAAACCGACGATGATGTAGCAGTGCACGGCCATGCCGAGATCAACGCAGTCGCTTGCGATCCGCCGCACCCATTCCTGTTGGATGCCCTTCTTCATGAAATCCATGATCCGCTGGTTGAACGATTCCAACCCAAAGACGATCTTCAGGCAGCCGGCATCCCGCATGGAGGTGAGCAACTCGCGCGTCAGATGTTTCTCGAACCGCATCTCGCAGGTCCATTTCACGTCGAGCTGGCGATCGATCATCTGCTGGCAGAGCCGCTTGGTCGGCGACAGTGCGAAGCATTCATCGGTAAAGAAGAAGTTCCGCACCCCGTAGCGCTGCTTGAGCCATTCCAGTTCCTGGATCGTGCGGCCCGGTTCCTTCTGCCGGAAATTCTGATGGTCCAGCGTCAAGGCGCAGAACGCGCAATCCTTGTAGTAACAGCCGCGGGAGAACTGCACGGGCAGCACCGGCTCGGGCGAGAGATAGCGACCCAACGGGAAGCCATCGTAGTTGGGGGCGGGCAATTGATTGACGTTCTCCGAATAAAACGGCTGGTTCACATGGATCTTGCCGTTCTCGCGATAGATCAAATTGGGCACCCGGCTAAAATCCTTCTTTCCCGCCATCTGGTTCACCAACTCGAGCAAGGCGGTCTCCCCTTCGAAGACCACGATGTCATCGGTGATGTCGAACAGGGTCGGACAGCGGCGGAGATTGTCGACCAGTCGCGTGAAGATGCTGCCGCCGATCGTCAGATGGATGTCGGGCGCCGTTTCCTTGATGAGTCGGCACAGCGTGAGGCCTGGAATGATCTGCGAGGTCGCCGTGATGGACACCCCGATCAGTTCCGGACGGTCGGCAATGATCGAAGGGAGGAAGCGTTCGCGGAACAGCTTAATGTACGGATTCTGCTGCTCGTCGCGGATGACCTTCATCAAGTCCTTGGACGAGTAGATGGAATACGTGCTGAATTGATTGTCGACCACCGTGAGTCTGGTCGGAAAGTAGACTGTGGACAGCACTTCGAGCCACTTGTCGATCAAAAAGAGGCTTTCCCGGTAGGCTTCCATGTCGTAGAAGCCCTCGCTGCGAAGCGTATCCTTCGCCAGTTCAATGCGGTCGATCAAATACGGAAACCGGTCGAGCGATTCGGTGACTCTCGCCAGATGCTCGGCACTGCCTGGTCCCGTCTCGCCGGTTCGCTCCCGTTCAAGGCTGTGCTTTTTGTCGAGCAACTCTTGATACAGCCCGGCGCCATAGGATTTGGTAACGACCTCATCCAGGAGCTCGATCCCCAGATCGCGCTGAGTCACATTGGTCACACCGGCCTGTGCGAGGAAGCCTGTTAACGAAGGGAGGCTGAGATAGGGTTGAGACGGATGCCAGGTCGGTGGAAAAAGCAGTGAGACTTTCATGCCAAATCTCTACCGAGAGAATTGAAAAATAAGATAAATCTCGAAAGATATGGACCTATTTTTATACACTCCGGCCCCGCGCAAATGCAACCCTCCCGCTCCCGAAGAAGTGCTCCCATAAATAGAAAAGCCCCAGCTCGGAGAACTGGGGCTTTTCATCGGATGTCTGCTCCACCCCGGAAAGGATGGAACATGGTCACTCAGACCCGTTCAGCTCACGGAAGCTTGAGCGTGAACCAGGTGGAGAGCGCCTTCATGCCGTTACGCTCGATATTGTTGCCGTCCCACACCGCAAACGCGATGGGCACGGACATTCCTGCCTTGAATTGCGTGTCGTTCGCATCGCCTGTTTCCATCGTGCGCTTCACGACGATGCGCCAGGTCGGGCCGCTATAGCCTCCGCCTTTGACGGAACCGGCCGGCTCCCACACGCCGTTGCCGATGACATCCTGATGGGCTTGGGTCGTCAAGGTGCTGAAGCCGTTGGCGTTCAGATCCTCAACGGAGCTCACACGCAGGGTCGGGTCTGACATGATGTTACCTGACCAAATGCCGGGATTGAAGGGTCCGAGGCTGCGGCCGATCCGGTCCGGATAGGTCACGCCACCGGCAGGCTCTTCAAAGTAGTAATCCCAGAAAATGCCAGGATATTGATCGTCCACATCCCAGAGGCCCGCGCTGTCTTTGCCGAGGTCCTTTTGCCATTCCGCGTTCCACCGCCAGATGTTGGTGGTCCCGCCGGATTGACCCATGCACTGGAACGGCGGCGCACCCGAGGTATTCACCGGGAACATGATCGCAGCCTGGTCACGGAAATCTTGTGGACCAATCGTCGTGTCATTCTTGGTCTGATCGCTCCACTCGACGCGCAGCCCGACTTCCTTGCCGTTGCTCATGGCTTTCACGAACACCGACTTCACCGAGATGTTCGGGTGCATCGGCGTGGTGATCAATTGGCCGCTCAATGGCACGATAACACCGGGCACACTCTCCCACACAGGGTTCGCCCCATCCATCGGGATGGGTCCCTTGACCGCCTTCGCCGGGATGGTCACCGGTTGGCTGACGGCCAACGGTACCTGCCCAATCGTCAACATCACGCCAACGATCAGGGCAGAGAGAAGAATGCCAAACACCACAGACTTGTTGTGTGTCTGCACTACTCTCATGGACTATGCCCTCCTCTCGATTAAATGATTAAGATTGACCCAAAATTGCTGCATAAAAGCGAACACCGACTCACCACAGAGCGCTAGGCGGTCCCGACCGGCCCCCCTTCCTCCTTGTCCTTGTCCTTTTGATCCATGAAATTTTGAGCGCCTGTTTCGTTCAACAAGAGATTCAATTCGTTGCCTTGATCCTGTGCACCGCATTCATAGGTCTGCCCCTCGGGCGCATTGAACGTGGCCGGCCGATAATCCGTTTCTGAATAGGTCTGCGGAGTCACCCCGAGGAAGGCCGCTTCAAAATCCATCCAGTCGCTCATCAGCTCCGCGACATGCTTGAAGAGACCCGAGTCCGCCTTTTTGATCAGCATCCGGCAGAACAGAGGCACCCAGCGCCCGATATGATTCTTCACGAACTTCTTTTGGGCATCGACGACGATTTGGGTTTTTTCTGCGCCGTCATGGCAGCGCGAATAGGACTCTTTGTAGGCCAGGAAGTGCATGAACTCGAATTCGACACTCAGATGATCGAGCCGCTCGTGGATATCTTTGGAGAGCTCGACGCCGAATGCCTTATAGAAGCCGGCAATGTCGCCCATGACATGGGATTGCGCGAAGACGTGATCGTTGCCGAACAGTGTTTCGTAGGGAGGACAGTCGAGCGTAATGACGTTGCTGAACACGCGCCGATGTTCCGCCTGCAATTCGCTCAATTGCCAGTTCACACACTCGGAGGCGATCAGTTTTTCGATCTGGTCGAACTGCTTGCGCATCAATGCCAGCTTTTGCTTGGCCCGATCCCCTCCGATGCCGTCGAGTGCCGTCTCCAAGGCATCGAGCGCCGCACGCCCGTCCTCCACGAATTCGCCGCACTGCAAGTAGTCGAGGAACTCGTCGTCTTCGGGGTAGAGCAGGCTCCAAGAAACCAGCAGATACAACTTACTGCGGTTGAGTGCACGTTCGACTGCGGGGGAATCTTTGATCGGGGGATTCGAAATGACAGCGGCTGCGGATTGCGTAGACCCTTGTATCGACTGCTTACTCGTCATGAGAATATGCTCCTCATTTTGACCTCGTTGCCGTGAAACATTCTTCGGCAACTTTGGTCAAACCAGTGGCGAAAGCCTGGGTATGATAGGTAAAGGTTAAAAGCTTGTCAAGCACCGATTCTGACTCTTCCACCACGCATTCATTCGGACTGCTTCGCATAAGAAATGGGCCGTTATGTGTAAGCGGCTGCTTACGGTCTTGGCTGATTTCCACCAGTGACCTATTAGCGAGGGGATAGTTCCATCGAACGAAAGGGCGTTATTTTTATGGCGATGTGGTCGTTAACCGTGCGGCAGATGTGCTCGCACATGCCGCATCCTACACACCGCTCAACCGACACTACAAGCCGTTGTGCATCAAAATCCATCGCCAACGCATCCGTGGGACATTTCGACACACAGGCATGACACCCCTGCCCCGCCGTGCAGAGTCGATGGTTCACGACGGCCACCCCCATGCGGACGTCCTGCGTCCCTGCAACCGGCAGCAAGGCTTCGGTCGCACAGGCGGCGATGCAGGGCATGTCGTCGCAGAGGTAGCAGGGCACCTGGTCGGGAAAAATCACGGGGGTGCCGTCCGGATGCAACACAATCGAGTCATGCGGGCACGCTTTCACGCAGTCGCTGCACTTGGTGCATCGCTCGAAAAACAGCGCTTCGCTGACCGCGCCGGGCGGCCGCAGCCAATCCGTCCGCACGGGAGGCGCCGGCTTCTCGGGCGCTGCGTCCACGTGGGCGGCATATTCTTTTGCCGCCTTTGCGACCGAGAGGACGGAATCCTTGAAAAAAGCCCGCCGGCCGTATTTGGGATCAGTTGCCACGGTTAGTGTCGTCGTTCTACGTCGAAGCCTTGAGTGAAGAGAGAACGAAGCTGCGACCTTTTGACCATCTGCTTCACATCACGCCGTCGGCGCGAAGCTTGTAGACCTCGACACAGCGGTCGCAGGCACCGAACTCGACGTCCCACCCAGGATGATTTTCGCGGATGAAATCCAGCACATAGGATTCGATCTTGTTCCCCATGTCCTCGACCCAGGAATAGGTCGGGAAGCGGCACAGCGGGCACGGGAAACCGGGCATCAGCATGACCTTGTTTTCGGTCTCCGGCACTTCACCGCCTTCGACGTCGACGGCGCGGTCCATGACCCGCAACGTGTCCGTCGCCATTTCGATCAATTCTGCGTGCGTGAAGAAGCTCGTCAGCCACAAGCCTTCGAAGACGGATTTAAGCTGCAGAGCGGGAATTTTCCGGTACCACGATCGGAATTCCTTGAAGCGATCTTCTTTCCGGAGCATCGGTTCCTTGCCGGCGGCCGTCAACCGGCTGTCGACGCTCAAGCTCCAGAGGATGCGGTAGCGGTGGAGGATGAGGGTTTCTTCTCCGGGATTCAGCCCGACCTTGGTATCGGGATCGTAGCCGAAGACCGGATCCAGCATGTCCGAAATGTGCATGAGCTCGTGCCGGCAATACCGTGTCAGCGCCGGATCATAAAATCGCCGGGGAATGAGCTTGATCCCGATGCCCTTCAGGCCCTTCTCTTCGAACTGCCTGGCCATATCGTGTTCGACCGATCCCCATTTGCGCAGGATGTCGACGCCTTCCTGATCTTCTTTGAGCACGCCTTTGACGAGCACGATGCCGACCTTATCTTTGACGAGCGGATACTCGTTGAAGGCATCGCGGATAATGTCGGAGAACCCCCAGGTGCCGAAGAGATACTGGTAAAGCTTCTTGAACTCGCTTTCCCGATCGTCGAGCGTGAACTTTTCGTAGATCGGATCCGCCAGTTCGTGGAACTCCTTATAGTAGGTGGGGTCTCCTTCCCGTTCGGTCTTTTCCACGAACGAGTCGATCACTTCCTGCAGCAAAGCAGGCTGAAAACGCAATTCCATGTCAGCCTCGGTGTTCCGGTTTCGGGGCCGCTTTTCCCCAGTCGTGGTGCGGTGTGGACGGCGCTCCGAGCGGCTTGACTTGGCGCCGTAGCTTCTCTTACGATCTCCAAATCGACCGCAAATTATACCGGCTAGAAACGGCGATTTGCAATCAAGCCTGTCGTCGCCGCTGGTTGACTACTAAGGATTCGGCAAGGGACCCACCCATGACACAACCAAGCGCCTCTTCGACCGTTCCCGCACAGCCTTCAGCTGCGGCCACCGCTCCGACAGGTCCGATTGACTCGCTGGAATATTGGACTGCGGGCGCCCGCGAAGCCCGAACCTTCCGCGGACATTCGCACGGCGTCTGGTCCGTTGCATTCGCGCCGGACGGCTTGACGCTCGCCAGCGCCGGCGTCGACCGTCTCGTCCGGATCTGGGACATTGAGACCGGCCGGCTGCTTCGGTCGCTGCGGGGCCATACCCATGATATCCGCGCCGTCCTCTACACCCCGGACGGTCAGTCGTTGGCCACCGGCAGTGAAGACCGGACAATCCGCTTGTGGAATCCCAAAACCGGCGAACCATTGAAACTGCTCTTCACCCGCTACGATCACAATATCTGCAGCCTCTCGCTGTCTCCAGACGGCTTGATGCTGGCGCGAGGCAGCCACAACAAGGACATCAAGATCTGGGAAGTCACGACCGGAACCGAGTTGATGACCCTGCTGGGCAAAGACCAGTACGATCACCATTGGTCGGTCTGCGTGGCGTTCTCACCAGACGGCCGCCATCTGGCCAGCGGCATGGACATCGGCAAGATCAAGATCTGGGAAGTCCTTCCCAGCGGCGAGGAGAAGGTCCTGCACAACGGGCACTGGCAGGAAACCGAGGAAGACTCGACCGAGACCCGCGGCTATTTCATCGAGGACGACGGCGGATTCCAAAAACCAATGGACTATTGGATCGGGGCCATGACCTTCACGCCTGACGGCAAGTACCTCATCACCGGCAGCCGCGATCAGACGATCAAAATATTCGAAATGCCGGAGGCGCTCGAGCAGCGGACGTTGAAGGGACACGGAGGCTGGATCCGCTCGTTGATCGTCACGGCCGACGGTAAAGTCCTCATCAGCGCCGGAGACGACAACACCATCCGGTTCTGGGATCTGAAATCCGGCCGCTGCTTCCGTACGCTCAAGGGTCACACAGGCGGCGTGCGAGGCGTGGCGCTTTCGGCGGACGGCCTTCGCCTCGCCAGCGCGTCATGGGACCGGACGGTGAAGCTGTGGGAAGGTGGGACGGAACCGGTAGAGTAAGTGCGGACGGTGGGCTGCTGCTCCGGCGATGGGTGAACCCGCATGCCTTATCGCCGCTTGGCTCCGCAAACTCGTTCCGTTTGAGACTTCGTCTAAACGGACCTTCGAACACTGCGTCTCGCCATCGCGTCACGCGACCGCATCGACAAGGCATGCGACCCATCGCAAGTCGCAGCAAGCTCCACCATCCACCCCTTCACTTATAGAAGAAGAGGCGACAGGCGTTCCACGCCGGTCGCCTCTTGTGGTTCTTCGTACCTATTCAGCTCTATTTTTGATCTTCTTCTTCGGGCTCGTCTTTCGCGGAGGGGATGCCGTAGCGTTTGCATTTCTCCCAGAGCGCTTTTCGAGAGAGCCCCAGGATCTTTGATGCGGTCGTGCGGCTGCCTTCCACCCTTTCCAGCACCGAGAGGATGTACTCCTTCTCGAACTCTTCCCGCGCCGCCATGAGCGAATTCAATGGGCGCTCCGCTTTTTTTTGTCCCGTCAAACCTTCGCTACAAAATCCACACGTGTCTTGAGGGACGCCCCCGGTGAAGGGACAGGTCTGAAAGCCGCACAAGTCCTGTGGCTGCACTGGTTCGCGGTCGCGCCCCAGCGCCACGGCCCGCTCGACCATGTTCTCGAGTTCCCGCACGTTGCCGGGGAACGAATAGCGCAGGAGCAGTTCCCGTGAGGCAGGCGAAAAGCCCTTCAGCTTCTTGTTCATCTTGACCGAACAGCTCTGCAGTACGTGGTCGGCGATGACCATGATGTCTTCCTGCCGCTTTCTCAACGGTGGAATCACGACCTGGACGACGTTCAAGCGGTAGAATAAATCCTCGCGGAACCGTCCCATCGACACTTCTTTGCGCAAATCCTTTTGCGTGGCGCACACCAGACGGACATCGACGTCGATGGTCTCGTTGCCCCCGACCCGCTCGAATTTGCGTTCCTGCAGCACCCGCAGCAGCTTGACCTGTACGACCGGGGAAATCTCACCAATTTCGTCGAGAAACAGCGTGCCACGATGTGCTAACTCGAACCGCCCTCGCCGCTGCCGCAAGGCGCCGGTGAACGCGCCCTTTTCATGACC
>JAICVE010000202.1 GCA_025935475.1 Nitrospira sp.
CACTCTATGCACATCGGTCTCTACTTGAAAATGGTGCGGGACAGTGAACGGCAATTGGCAAAAGCGTTTGTGACGGTCGCGAATCATCACCAACAAGAACCCGATATGGAAGAACTCTGCCGCCTCCTGGCCTCCTGGTCACGTATCAAGGCCCAGTCGGCCGAGCGCTTTATCCAGAAGTACGGCGAGGAGCATAACCGCGAGCCGGCTCGCCTGTATAGCGACCTCTTTCAAGGCCCTCGTCGCGGAGGACTCGCTTTGCTTCGCGATCTCCACGATCTGTGGCTGCTGGGGACCGAGGCAGAGATATGTTGGACCCTGCTCGGCCAAGCCGCGCAGGCGCTGCGTGACACAGACTTTGTGGAGACCTGTGAACAAAACACATCCCAGACGCGTCGTCAGCTTTCGTGGTTGGAAACGCGATCGAAACAAGCTGCGCCGCAGAGCCTCATCGCTGCTTGAATGGGACGCGCAGGAAAGTCTACGGGCTCATGACGATCTTGATGCAGCCATCCTCTTTGTGTAAGAA
This sequence comes from Nitrospira sp., assembly GCA_025935475.1. Lineage (GTDB taxonomy): Bacteria > Nitrospirota > Nitrospiria > Nitrospirales > Nitrospiraceae > Nitrospira_C. The sequence goes on from JAICVE010000202.1 coordinate 530, forward strand.
CATCTCGTATCCGTGAGGAGCGTCCTCGAGCTTGATGCGGTGGGTGACGACGAAACTGGGATCGATCTCTCCCTTTGCAATTCGTTGGAGCAGCGGCTTGAAATAATGTTGACAATGGGTTTGCCCGGTCTTGATGGTTAGCCCCTTATTCATCAACGCACCCATCGGCAATTTGTCGATAAACCCTCCGTACACACCGGGGATCGAAATCGTCCCACCATTCCGACAGGCGAGAATGGCTTCCCGCAGCACCATTGGGCGGTCCGATTCTAGCATCAGCGCTTGCTTCAGCCGGTCATAAAAATACAAGGGGCCGGGAGTATGGGCTTCGAGCCCAACAGCGTCCATGCAGGCATCCGGTCCTCGTCCACCGGTCACTTGCATCAAGAGATCGTAAACGTCGTTTTCTTCATAATTGATCGTCCGAGCGCCGCCCTCACGCGCCATCTGCAACCGTTCTGGGACTCGGTCTATGGCAATGACCCGCTCGGCGCCTATGAGGAACGCACTCCGGATCGCGAATTGCCCGACAGGCCCACAGCCCCAAATTGCCACAGTATCTCCTCGTGAAATGTTGCAATGTTCAGCCGCCATGTAGCCAGTGGGAAAAATATCCGACAGGAAGAGCACCTGCTCGTCGGTGAAGCCATTCTCGATCTTCACTGTCCCAACGTCGGCGAATGGCACACGCGCATACTCCGCTTGCCCCCCGGCGAATCCTACGGTGAGGTGCGAATAGCCAAAGATCCCTGCGGGGGAATGTCCGAAGAACTGCTCGGCCATCCAGGCGTTCGGATTCGAATTCTCACAGAGTGAATACTTTTCATTCTTACAAAAAAAGCACCGTCCACATGAAATGGGGAAGGCCACCACGACACGATCGCCCACGCGCAGTTTCTTCACTTCGCTGCCAACTTCCACCACTTCTCCCATAAACTCGTGGCCCAGGATGTCACCGCTTTCCATGGTGGGCACGAAGCCGTTGTACAAATGTAAATCCGAGCCGCAGATGGCCGTCGAAGTGATCTTTATAATGGCATCACGCTGGTTGAGAATCTTCGGATCAGGGACATTCACAACGCGCACGTCCTGTTTGCCGTACCAACAAGTGGCCTTCACGGTGTTCCTCCCTGGTAATCAGCGCCTTACCGCCGGATCGTACTGTATAGATGTGCTCGTGGATCGTCCGGCCGATTGACCTTCCGTGGTGATGACCTCGCCGGTTTCCATCACTTGCTTGAACCGCCGCAAGTCCATTTTGATCGATTGATTGGGGTCTTCTCCGAACCAGGCGGAGACTGCCGAGCCAAGCGTGCCTCCAGGAGGACCATAATGCATCTCAACCGTGACCATTGTGCCTCGCCCTCCTGGCGCCTGCTCGAATCGGATCTGCCCCGAATGGTCCACGTCAGACCCTTCGACGGAGCGCCATGCGATCAGCTCGTTCGCGCGGTCCTCGGTAATTTCGGCATCCCATTCGACTGTCGCGCCGAAGGGGCCTGTCACCACCCAATGGGATTGGCGTTCGCCGGTGGGTTTCACCGATATCACATGCTTCATGAATGAGGGAAAATCTGAAAACTTCCTCCAGTAGCTATAGAGATCCTCGGGGGAGCGGTCAATCATGAGACTCACAGTCACAGGCATCGTACCGTTTCGTGTTCTCACCCCACGGGAGAGCTGTTGTGCGCAGACAAAATCCAACGCCGTCGCGCCGACTACGGCGGCAGTCGTTGCTGCAATCCGACGATGGTCAGCACGCTTTGACATGGCAGCGGCTCCAAGGCAGGTAAGATCAATCAGATCACCAGCGACTCGCAACCACAGGCCAGCCGTCGGTGTTCGTTGCATGAGAATGCTGATGCCACTCGCGATTTCCCGCAGTCCCATCGCCCGGATGATGCGGTGATGCTCAGAAGGGACTCCGATGGTTTTTGCCAGTCGACGAGGGACCGTCAGTTCCGCAAGGCCAAGCCCGATGCCAAAAATGCTCAAGCCATTCGCCAACCGCTCTTCTTGACTCATCGAACTATCCTGAGTTCGGACGAAAGAATGCTGGGCATTGCCACTTGAGAGCTCGCTGCCTGCTCGGTCCCGTCTTCGCGGCCTGGACAGGCCTCGCACCGTTACTCGTTTGGGTCTATCGACGTGACGTGTGGCCATCTGATGTCCTTTCAGGCTCCCGTGCTAGGCAGCCTTCTTTAGGCGACGCGCTTGAGACCTTGACCGCCGCTTTCTAGCGGTTGTTGTCCTGGTGCTCGAACGGGAGGCCTCGTTCCTGATACGAGCCATCAGCGTGTCCTTCCGTTTCATGGCTTTTTGCCCGAGCTCTTCCCAATTGATATCGGCTTTTTCGGACTCGGGAAACATGGTGCCTTCCTCTTCTTTCACGTGATGTTTGATACTTTCACCAAGCACAGTGAACTTTGCTTGATAACGGGTGTCGCTTGGTTTCATTCGTTTCAATTCATTGATCAACACATGGGCGACATGGTGCTCTTCCAGCGCTTCGTCCATCACTTCCTCTTCCTCAATCCTCTCGCGTATTGCCGGGTAAATGAGTGTCTCCTCAAGCTTTGCATGGACTTCAAGCTCCCTGAGGGTGTCCTGCACGATTCGCACCTTCGAACGGGAATCCTCAGCCGATTCAAATTGGTCGAACAATTCCTGAACCTTCTTATGATCCTTTTTCAGCATGTCGAAGACGGGGTTGGTAGTGAACAATCCCATGTCATCCCTCTTTCTGTTGTTGTGGGTATGGTGTGTCGTGCCTCTGTCTATTTAGGCCTAGCTCCTAACAAAACCACACTGGGACAGGCCCTTGTCCCGGTGTAGGACGATGCGATCGAAGCCCCCATGGGCAGGCCAAGCTCCCCAGTCACTGAATCACACACCATTCATCAAGCCACAATGTGATGGCGTTTGTGCGGAGAGACTCGGAGCGATTGGAATCCCAGATACGAAGCACGAGGTCCAAGTAGGACGCGGTGTTCAGGCGGCCAATCTTCTCGATGGCATTTCGACCGGTTTCCTTCGGAATTTCCGTCGGAGCCAATTCATACTGTTCCGGATGCTATCTCGGCACAAAATCCAGCGTTCGAGCTTGTGTTTTCCGGGAAAATCGGCGAGCACGACGCCAAGCAGAATGGGAAATAACCCCGAGGCCGGCGTGAGAAACATGATGCCACCGAGAACCAACAGAGCAATCGCGAGAATATTTTTCAGGATGCGTAGCGGAATGCGGACCATCGCAGGCTTCCGATCCAACCGATTGTAGCGCTTGGGATGGGAAAAGTAGTCAACCGGCATCTTCACGATGAGCCACGGAATGACGATCGCGAGAATCAGAAGTCCAATGCCCGATGCAGTCGAAACCCATAGGAGCGTTTCTTTAGAGATCCAGTCTGCCATGTCATGCGTGACTCTACGCTCAGTGGCTGAATTCAGGAACAGGGAAAAAGCCCAGGCAAGACCGTCAGGGAAATCACCAGTTTCTTCTTCGACTGATCATCCTCAAGCTCATTGGAGAGAATGCACGACAACTCACCCGGCGTCACATGAATACCACCAGAAGAAACGGATCGTATCGGCGGCCACCAATCCGCTACGGCGTAGTTGGGCTGGGTCACATTGCACAAGTGGCGGTCTTGCCTGCCTTTGCCCATGCCGCACATTCGGAGCTCACGGCGTTGGTTTCTGATGACAACACTAAATTGCGAGAACTGAGCAGGCGCTATCGTGTTCCGCACACGTATTCATACGAGGAATATGATCGGTGCTTGCGCGAGGGTCATATTGACGCCGTCTATCTTGCGTTACCCAACAGCTTGCATTGCGAATACGCGACACGTGCCGCTCGCGCTGGCATTCATGTCCTGTGCGAAAAACCAATGGCCGTGACTGAAAGCGAATGTCGGCAGATGATTCATGCTGCCAGACAGGCCAGAGTAAAGTTGATGGTCGCCTATCGGCTCCATTTGGAAAGGGCTAACGTGAAAGCCGTCGACATTGCTCGCTCGGGAAAGCTGGGCAAGCTTCGCATGTTCAACTCTACGTTCACGATGCAGGTGCGGCCGGGGGATATTCGCACTCAAAGAAGCATGGGAGGAGGGTCTCTCTATGACATCGGCGTCTACTGCATCAATGCGGCTCGGTATCTGTTCCAGGACAATCCAATTGAAGTCAGCACGTTCTCGGTACGAGGAACGGACCGGCGCTTCCGAGAAGTCGACGAAATGTCAGCCGCGCTACTGCTGTTCCCAGATGGACGGCTTGCGAGTTTTGTCTGTAGTTTCGGCGCGACAGATGTCAGTTCCTATGAGGTCGTCGGAACGAAAGGGCGCTTACAAATAGATCCTGCATTTGAATACGTCGGCCCACTGGTTCATCGACTCACTGTGAACGGGGAAACCAAGACCACACGGTTTCCTGCCAGCGATCAGTTTGCCGCAGAGTTGATCTATTTTTCAGATTGTATTCGACGCAACAAAGAACCGGAACCTTCCGGCACGGAAGGATTAATTGATGTCCAGATCGTGCAAGCCCTGTATCGCTCTTCGGCTCAACGAACGCCGATCGCCCTTCGACTTCCGGCCAAGAAGCGATGGCCAACGAAACGGCAAGTCGTTACCCGACCACCGGTTCGCAAGCCTCGACTCGTTCGTGTGACATCTCCATCTCTCTAGGTGCGTATTTCTGTCGCTGCACGCTGTTCGCCGCCTTCTCAAGCAAGCCTGTCAACTGCGGTCTCTGGTTGAGCATGCCGCCGACATCCAGCATCGCGAGATTAAGCAATCCCAAAGGAGGCTGGCTTCCTCAACATCGGCCACGTTGCCTGTGGCATCATCGTCCTCCTTCGCCAGGCGTTGCAGTTCTGGTCCAAGAGGGCAAGTGGATGTCGCATCAATGCCTTGCTCAATTGTCTCTCCACTTTGTGCTCTTGAGACGAGATCTTCCCACGGCCTCGTAGCGCATAGCGGCTTGGGAACTTGATGCTTTCTGCCCATGGCCATTTGTCCAGCGTCTTCCGGTGACTCGTGATTGCCTACCGGCGACACCAACCAGTCACCCTTCACATCAAGCGGCCTTGGCCAACTTCGACCTGTCACCCGCGTACCAGCGACAGTCACACGTGTGACAGACGAGTAGCTCGACGGATACGCCACTGTATACATCGACCGCCGTCTCTAAGGTGAGCATGCCGCGGCACATCCAGCATCGGGAGATCAAGTA
>JAICVE010000019.1 GCA_025935475.1 Nitrospira sp.
GATGAACCGCTCGAGGACGTCGTCCGCATAGTGGCGGTAGCCCACGAGGTTTTGACCCCGGAGCAGCATCTGCAGCTTCGTATGCGGCATGGCGGCGCGGAGCGCGCGCAACCGTTCCCAGGGATCTTCTTTGAGAAATCGCAGGCAGGTGTCGAAGGTTGCGCCGCCCCAGACCTCCAGGGACCAAAAGCCGACGGCGTCGAGCTTTTGGGCGATCGGCAGCATGTCCTCCGTTCGCATGCGCGTGGCCAAGAGAGATTGATGCCCGTCGCGCAGCGCGACGTCCGTGATCAGAATCGGTTTGCCGGGGGCCGGCTGAATGGCGAGTTCGCGCGGGCGAGAGGATGGCTTAGAGACTGCGCCCGAAGGGCGCTTCTTTGCCGCGGGCCGCTTGACGGATCGTTTCGTCGCCATGGTGTCGTCTCGGGAGGGTGAGCTGCCGTACGGTGCTACAACCCCTCGTAAGCCGCGATTGCGGCGGAAATTGCCACCACCAGATCTTCCGGCTGCTCGAATTCGTCATACGTGAAGAGGTCGGGGTGAGTCTCCAGGTAAGAGGTGTCGAAACGCCCGGCGAGAAAGTCCTGGTCTTGCATGATGGTCTTCATGAACGGAATCGTGGTCTTGACGCCGCGAAGCACGTACTCTTCGAGCGACCGCCGCATGCGGCTGACGGTCTCTTCCCAGGTGCGGCCGCGGACCGTCAGCTTGGCCAGCAAGGCGTCGTAATAGGGCGGCACCGTATAGTCTTTATACACGGCGCCGTCGATGCGAACGCCGATGCCGCCCGGCGACAGGTAGGCAGTGACCGTGCCCGTGCTAGGCAGAAAATTGTTCTTCGGATCTTCGGCGTTGATCCGGCATTGGATCGCATGGCCCTGCAGCGTGACCTCCTCCTGGTCGATGTCAAGCGGCTTGCCCGCCGCGATGGAAATCTGGTTGCGCACGATGTCAATCGCCGTGATCTGTTCCGTCACCGTATGTTCAACCTGGAGCCTGGGGTTCATCTCGATGAAGTAGAAGCGCCCTTCCTGGTCCAGCAAGAACTCGACCGTTCCGGCATTGTCGTAGTTGACGGCCCGGGCAATCGTGATCGCGGCTTCGCCCATTTCTTTGCGCAGTCTCGGCGTCAAAATCAGCGACGGGGCGATTTCAATCAGCTTCTGATGCCGACGCTGGATCGAGCAATCCCGTTCCCCGAGATGGATGATGTGGCCATGTCGGTCGGCCAGGATCTGAAATTCAATGTGGTGCGGACGCTCAATGTACTTTTCGAGAAAGACACTGCCGTCTCCGAACGCCGCCTGGGCCTCCCGGGAGGCCACTTCCATATTCTCGTGCAGTTCCGCGTCCGAACGGACGACGCGAAGTCCTCGGCCGCCGCCTCCGGCGCTGGCTTTGATGATCACGGGATAGCCGACCTTGTTGGCGAAGGCCAGAGCGGCGGTCGCGTCGCTAACTCCGCCGTTAGTTCCAGGGACGATGGGGACGCCGACGGATTCGGCCAGTTCCCGGGCCTTCACTTTGCTGCCCATCAATGTAATGGCGTCAGGAGAGGGACCGATGAAGGTGATGCCTGCGGCATGGCACCGCCCCGCGAACTCGGCATTCTCGGAAAGAAATCCGTACCCCGGGTGAATGGCGTCGGCACCAATGCGCAGGGCAAGGTCGACGATCTGCCGGCCATCCAGGAATCCTTTCACCGGTCCCGGGCCAACGACATAGGCTTCGTCGGCCTTCTTGACGTAGATCCCGGTTGAATCTGCCTCGGCATAGATGGCGGCGGTCGCAATGTTCAATTCGCGGCAGGCGCGGATAATCCGCATGGCGATCTCACCGCGATTGGCCACGAGGATTTTCTTAAACATCTCGGGTTCCTGCTCCGGAATTCCCACGCTCTGCTCCGTATAGACGGGCGCAAAGGAGGCGTAAGTTAGCATAAGATCAGGAAGAAAGTCGAGGGAAGGCCGCAGGAGAGAAGTTGGAGTCGAGGGCACAGTCGCGCGATGGACTCATGAGGAAGGGGCGGCAGTGCACCCCTTCCTCAGAAACGATCCGCTACTTGGCTTGGACCAGAAATCCCTTGGACCGAGCGTTGCCACCGCCCGCCACGACATCGATGAAGGACATCCCGGCTTTGACGTCGGGAACCGTCGCTTCGATGGTGCTATCATTCACAAACTTGTAGTCGATCTTTGCCGGCCCCGCCGCGCTGAAGGCGACGCCGTGGAAACATTCCTTCGTTCCAAAGTTCTCGCCCTTGATCGTGACTTTCTGGCCCGGCTTGGCTTCGTCGGGTTCCACTTTATGGATCTTGGGACGTTTCGACCGATCGCACACCGGATCGCGCTCCACCCGATCCGTATCCGACCCCTTAATCGATTCCATGTCGAAGAGCGTGAAGCCGGCCCCTTCGACGATGGCTCCCTTGTCAGTGGGCTGTGGTTCTTCCGCGCCTAAATCGGGAGTCGGGATCAGGCACATCCCGACCAGTCCCATGAGGTAGAGTGATGGTCGCCAAATCCGCATAGAGTCCCTCCTTGAACGATAAGGCAGGATTATTTGCGCTCGAATGGTATGTAAGTGTCCCCAATGATTTGTCGCCCTGCGGATGATTGAGAAAATTGGACGAAAGCGTCGACTAAGGGATTCGGGTCTTTCTTTGCCAGCAATAAAACGGGCCGCCTGAGAGGATACCGCCCGTCTTTCACGGTGGGAACCTCGGGTTCAACTTTGTCGACTGGCAGCAGCCGGACGGCCACGCCGCTCGTCACAACGGCCAAACCCTGATTCAACGAGATATAGGCGACCGCGGACATCGGAGGAAGCGTGCCGACCACGGTCTTGATGACTTTGTCGTCCTTCGCAATCACCTTGGCATTATCGGGGATCTTGCCGTTAATGCCGAGCTGGCGTTCGAACGCATCGCGGATGTTTTGGTTTTTTGGTCGATCGATCAACAGGATCTTGGTTTCCGGACCTCCGAGCTCGGACCACTCCTTGACCTTACCGGAGTAGATGTCAGCCACCTGTTCCTTTGTCACTTCTTTCGTAAAATTGGAAAGGTGGACCAGGATGCCGATACCGTCCCAGGCGATCTGTGCGGCAACCAGGCCGGCATCTTCCGATCCGGTGACTGCAACATGGGCTTCGCCGGCCTTGACCATTTCCACCGGCTTGGAATGATCGTCCCACACGACGTCGACATATACTCGCGGGTTGGCCTTCTCGAACGCCCGTGCCAGCGATTCGATGGTAGTCTGTTCCGGCCCGTTGCCGACGATGATGAGGTTACCTGAGACCTCGGCTCGACTCGCTGAGGGAAATACTGCGGCTACGGAGATCGTGAGAAAGAGCGCCAGGAGGAACAGGTTCGGGACAAGACCTGACCGGTGAGGGGAGGCGAGTCTGGTGGACGAGAACGTCAGAGGGGCCATGCGAGAGGTTCAGTTTTTTTCCGTCTTGTCCGGGGCATTGGGCGGAGGCTCCGAACCGGAAAAGACATCCTGGATGGATGGCGGGGCGCTCCGGGCACCGAACGGAGGCGGGAGCTTTGAAAAATTGGCCGCGCGGTTGTTCAGCATATCGTATGCTTTCATTTCCTTGAACCCAGGCTTGTGGTCGCCCTTGACCGTTGAAACGAAAGAAGAGAGTAGTCGCGTTGCGTCCTGAGCCTGACAAAACGGGCAAATGGTGTCTTCCACGCGGGCATGGACCGATTGCGTGACATCGAACTGCTTCTCACAACGTCGGCAACGGTACTCGTACAGCGGCATGTGGTTCCCCCGCACTCTCGGCGATCTTTCGAGCGCAACGTGCGCCCTTGACCATCCGTTAAAGTTTGCCTTATTGTAGCACACCTGCCTGGTTTGAAGACTAGGGGATATTGGCGGCAAGAGGAGGAGGATGTGCGATGGCGGTGCTGATTCGACGCTATAAAGGCCACAATGGCATGATGCAAGAAGAGCGTATCGACGACGACGATCGGATCGAGCGCTACTTCCGGCTGTTCGAGAAGGACGACGTCAAGAAATTGGAGACCGGTGTCAAAGTGTTCATTGAAAAGGACGAATGGCAGCTCCTTCCTTGATAGCCTGAAGGGACCTCCTCACCCAGCACGTACGATTCATCCATGACGTATTGGATACACGTCGCCCATTCGATCGATCGGGTGACGTTGCACAGGGACCGGTGCTCGGAAGTACCGTCCACGCAAACCTCTACAGATTACTGGGGAGGCGGCTGGTACGATTATCCTGACAAGGAACGCGCCCTCGCCGCAATGGAACAGGCGGGACCAACCGACCTGCGGCGCTGCCCCCTCTGCAAACCTTAGCCAGAATGAAAGCAGCCGTTGGTTTTGTTCTCGCGTCGCTCAGCATCCTGCGAAGTCCCTAAACTCAACCTCAGCACACTTTCCATTTCATGCCTCGTCTGGCACTGCTCCTAACCACCTTCATTTGGGGTGCGACGTTTCCCGCGACCAAGGCGGCCTTGGAGCAAATACCGCCCCTGTCGTTTCTGGGCCTTCGATTCCTCCTCGGCACCTTGCTGATCGGGGCATGGTTCCTGTTGGCGGGCTATCGCCTGCGGAGAGAAAGAGCCGTCTTGGCGGCCAGCGCCGTTGCAACCGTATTTCTCTTCTTTGGCTATGCTCTTCAAACAGTCGGCCTGTATTACACGAGTGCGTCGAACAGCGCCTTCCTGACAGCCTTGTATGTGATCATCGTGCCGCTCATGCTGCGGCGGTTCGATGGTCGCGTATTGACCGCAACGGCGATCGCCACGGTGGGTCTCTGGTTTCTCGTCAAACCTAGTGCGACCATGAATCTCGGCGACGTGATGACGATCGGCTGTGCCGTCGCGTTTGCCGCACATATCGTCTGTTTGGAGCGGTACACGCGGCTCTTCGACGCGCCGAGTTTGCTCCTGTGGCAGATGGGCGCGATGACGTCACTGTTTCTTCCGCTCATGGCCTGGGAGCAGGCTCCCGCGCAAGCCTTTGCGCCGTCGGCCGCGCTGCTCACCGGCCTGGCGGTGACGGGGGTGTTTGCGACGGGCGCGTTTGCCGTGCAGATGTGGGCTCAGCAATTGATCCCTGCTCAGCAAGTCGCGCTGATTTTTTCCTCCGAGCCGGCCTATGCCGCTTGGTTGTCATGGTACTTTCTCGGCGAGACCTTGGACGTGCAAGGTTGGATTGGAAGCGCGTTGATCCTGATCGCGGTGCTGATCGGTGCGTTGGTGTCGCCTTCTCCAGGACCCGTCGTGGGGACGACTGAACCGGCCTGAGGACACGGAGGGCGATGGCTCAGAAATTCGGAAACGGTCGCTGGGTACGGGAAGGGTTTTTGGATAACCGCATCCAGGGGACTGTCGTCGGACGAATCATTTTCGCCGCCGTTGGCCCGGTGGATTTGTATCTAAGAGGGGATTTCAAGGCCGACATTGCCGGCCAGGTCATTCAGTTCAGGAATAGCCGTTTTGAAGACGAGGAACTGGCTGGACAGGTGATCGGCGATATCGAGAATCCACAGATCGGAACGGTCAACCTCATTTCGTTCGATCCGCATCCCAATCTCATTCCGCATCCTTACGTGGAATGGTTTTCCACGCGATCCAATCACTATCGATTCGAACTCGAACCCCAAGACGCCTGGCTTGTGCCGAGCACTGACCTGGACATCATCGATGACCAAAGCCGGCAGATTCGAGCGACCCTGGCCGGACGGGCCATGGAGGGGCCTCAACGGGAGGAATCGGATTGGGTATAAGGAGGAGGATCGGCTAACTTTCCATCGCGGGGAGCGGTACTCCGATCGTTTCCTGCTTGTTTTTTTGCTCTCGCACGTAGACAGGCACATCTCTCACGTCCCATACAAGCCCCAGCCATTCCATCAGCTTCAGGCAGTAATAGGTCAGGTCGATTTCCCACCAGTAGAATCCCTGCCGGGTCGAAGCCGGATAGAAATGGTGGTTGTTGTGCCACCCTTCGCCCATCGTGATCAACGCCAGGAGAAGATTGTTCCGGCTGTCGTCGCCAGTGTCATAACGCTGGGACCCGTACACATGCGAAAGCGAATTAATCGTGCAGGTGCCATGAATCAAGGCAACGGTCGAAATAAAAAATCCCCAAATGAGCATTTGCGGTCCATTCGTTCCGAGATGCGGGGCATAGATCTCTAACAGTTTGCCGAACCCGAACATTCCGAAGCCTGCAATCGTCGGAACGAGGATGTCGAATCGGTCCAGAAAGCGCAGCTCAGGATACTTGGCAAAGTCGGCGATGCCCTTCAATCGGGGCGCAAAATGTGTTTGTGAAGTGAACCATCCGATGTGGGACCAGAGAAACCCTCCCTGTCGCGGCGAGTGCACGTCATCGATGGAATCCGAGGCGACATGGTGATGGCGGTGATGGCCGGCCCACCACAGAGGCCCTCGTTGGGCGCAGGATCCGCCAAGTACAGCGAAGGCGAACTGCACCGTTCGGGATGTCTTGAACGTTCGATGAGAGAAATAGCGGTGATACCAACCCGTGATCGCAAACATCCGCACAAAATAGAATGCGACCGCGACCGCTATGGCGGTCCAGCTGGTTCCCACCCAGATGACGCCCAGGCACATCGCATGGACAGCAATGATGGGAATGCATCGGATCCAGTCCATCTTGGGGACGCCGTCGGTTTTCATGTACTCGAGGCCGGCCCAGGAATCGAACCATCGCAACACTGTAAACCACAGGTCCTGCGCCTTGGTCGGGTGAAGAGTACGTACGTCGGACATTCGGATTACCTCCAATTTAACCCCGGCATTCCGCCGGGTACACACTCGGCAGCTGAATTTCAGTAAGGCCTCGGCACTTGATGGTGTTTCACGAGGCGGGTTGCACGATCCAAGGCTATTTCAGACGTACCTTCATGGGCCTTGAATGATGGAGTTGCATTATACATCAATTTTCACCAAATGATAGAGGCTCAGATCCATCAATTGTACCGGATTGCTCCTCGCTGTCTACTCGAGCGTAAAATCGCGATGTTGGCAAACTAAATGGTTGAAAACGACCGGCCCCATTTTTTTATTACCGTAGGGCTAATGGACCATGCGTCAATTAGGAAGACGGCAAGTCTCAATGCAACTGGAATGGGTGAGAATAGAGACTTTCTGAGCATCCTGCTAGAATGGCCGACCCATGAAGGATCGCTTTCTCAAGGCCTGTCGCCGCGAACCGGTGGATTGCACACCGGTGTGGTTCATGCGTCAGGCGGGCCGGTACATGGCGGAATATCGCTCCTTACGGGCCAAGCACTCCATGCTCGCGCTCTGCAAAACGCCCGAGCTGGCCGCGCAGGTTACCCTCCAACCGATCGACCGTTTCCCTGTGGATGCCGCTATTATCTTTGCCGACATCCTCCTACCGCTGGAGGCGATGGGATTGAGTTTGGAATTCGCCGAGGGCGAGGGGCCGATCATCCACAATCCAGTCCGTGAGCGGGCCGATGTCGAGCGCCTCAAGGCGATCGACGGGACGGAATTGGAGTACGTCGCTGAGGCGATACGGCAGACGCGTCAGGCCCTGCATGGTCGCGTGCCGCTGATTGGATTCGCCGGGGCGCCGTTTACCCTCGCGAGTTATGCGATCGAGGGCGGCGGGGCCCGCAACTACATCCTCACGAAATCCATGATGTATCGCGAACCGGAGGCTTGGCATCACCTAATGGATAAGTTGGCCCGCGTCGTAACCGGCTATCTGCGCCGGCAGATACGAGCCGGCGCGCAAGCGATCCAACTCTTCGATAGTTGGGTCGGCTGCCTATCGGTGGGCGACTATGCGGAATACGTCAAGCCTCATGTGCAACTGATTTTCGAAGGATTGAGGCGCGAAGGCGTGCCCATGATCCATTTCGGCACCGGTACCACCGCCTTATTACGCCAGATGCGGGAAGCCGGAGGCGATGTCATCGGCGTTGATTGGCGCGTCCATCTCGATGAGGCATGGGCCATGATCGGTCACGATCGCGCCGTACAAGGGAACTTGGATCCGGTCGTACTGTATGCGCCGCTCCATGAAATTGAACGCCGGGTGGAAGATATTCTGCGCCGGGCTGCTGGCCGCAATGGACATATTTTCAATCTGGGCCACGGCATTCTGCCGACGACGCCGATCGAGCATGTCGAGGCCGCCATCAACATGATCCACAAATTGAGCCAGCGGTAGCCGGTCATCCTCATGCCGCCCACATCCCAACCGATCGCCGTGCTCCTTATGGCCATGGGAGGACCGGATTGTCTCGAGAACGTGGAGCCATTCCTGCTCGACGTGCGCGGCGGACGTCCCACTCCGCCTGAGCTCGTTGCCGAAATTCAAGCGCGGTATCGAGCGACCGGCGGAAAATCTCCGGCTGTCGGTATGACGCTGAGCGTGGCGAAAAAGCTTGAGGCGCGGTTGAACGAGTCGGGCAGCGCGCGCTATCGCGCCTATGCGGGGTTTCGGCATTGGCATCCGTTCATCAAGGATGTTTTGACCCAAGTGCTTCGGGACGATCCGGAGCACATCGTTGGCCTCTGCATGGCCCCCCAGCAATCGTCCCTGAGCACCGGCGCCTATCAAAAAAAAGTCGAGGAAGCTCAAGCGTTCATGAACGATCACCGTTCCATCAGTTATGTAGGGAGTTGGAACAGGCATCCAAAGCTCATCGCGGCCATCGTCGACAACATTCAACAGGGGCTGAACAAGTTTCCTTCCGCCGCTCGCCCCAATGTCACCGTCTTGTTCACCGCCCACAGTTTGCCTGAACGGATCGTGGCGATGAACGATCCTTATCCTGATGAGGTCAAAGGCACTGTGGCTGCCGTGACCCCCTGCCTCGGCGGACAACCAGCGGCGTTCGCCTATCAGAGCCAAGGGCGCTCTTCCGAGCAGTGGCTTGGTCCCACGGTGGAGGCCACTATCGACCGATTGGCGTGTGCCGGGCAACGGCACGTGCTGGTAGCGCCGATCGGATTCCTGTGCGATCACGTCGAGACGCTGTACGACATCGACATCGAGTTGAAGCATCTGGCGTCCGGCCGTGGGATTCAGCTGGAACGGATTGCGATGCTGAACGACTCGTCCGCTTTCATTGAGACACTGGCCGACGTCCTCGCGGCTCACGAATCCTCGTTGTCGATTCCGTCGTGACCTCTCCTCGCACAGTCGTCGTGATTGGTGGAGGCATTTCCGGGTTGGCGACGGCGCTTGCGCTGATGGAGCAAGCCAAAGCGAGAGGAGTGGCGCTGCGTTGTACCGTGCTCGAGGCAGGACACGCCTGGGGCGGCAAGATCGTCACTCACAAGATCCGCGAGCTGATCACCGAAGCCGGCCCTGATTCATTCCTGTCCACCAAGCCTGCCGGGCTTGAACTCGTGGCCAAGCTCGGTCTGACCCAGGAGCTGATCAATACCAACGAAAGCGGCAAGAAGGCATTTGTCTATTCGCGCGGACGCTTGCGAGAATTGCCTGAAGGCCTGATTGCGTTCACGCCGGGACAGATCGGCCCTTTTCTGAAGAGCGGTGTGTTGTCTTTCCGCGGTGTGCTTCGCGTGGGTCTGGATTTTATGCTCCCGGCCAATCGATCGACGAGCGATGAATCGCTCGCTTCGTTTGTTCGGCGTCGGTTCGGACGGGAAGCCTTCGAACGCATGATGGAGCCGTTGATGGCCGGCATCTATGCCGGTGATGCCGAGCAAATGAGTGCGAGAGCGACGTTCCCGCGCTTTGTGGAGTTGGAGCAGGCTTATGGCAGCATCCTGCGTGGCATGCTCGCGGCCAGATCGGCCAACAAAGGAGGGGCTCGACAGGCGGCACGGCGGACGATGTTTGTCAGCCTCAAGCCCGGTCTTGAAGCGCTTGTGACCGCACTCATCGGCCGGTTGTCCAGCCAAGGAGTGACATTGAGAAGCGGCGTGCCCGTGGATTCTTTGCGCGTGCGCTCGCATCAGCTTGGACGATGGACGTACGACGTGATGTTGCAAGACGGATCGGCGCTTTCCGCCGACAGCCTGGTGCTCGCGACGCCGGCCTTTGTCACGGCGGAGTTGTTGCGACCCTTGACGCCGATTGCGGGGGGTCTGCTCGAGATGATTCCATATGCTTCCACCGCAACGATCGCCCTGGCCTATCCGGCTTCCGTCGTCGGCGGCTCGATCGAGGGATTCGGGTTTGTCGTGCCTCGCATCGAACGACGCGAGCTCGTCGCCGCGACGTGGACCTCGTTGAAGTGGCCCCACCGCGCACCGTCAGGCCAGTTGTTGGCTCGCTGTTACGTGGGAGGAGCGGGGCGCGAGGCCATTCTCGATCTCGATGATGAGGCGCTGGTCGAGCGGGTAAAAGCCGAGTTGAAGGAGATTTGCGGCCTTGCCGCGAAGCCAACGTATATGGAGGTCAACCGTTGGTTGAAGGCTATGCCGCAATATCGGTTAGGACACCTGGATCGTCTTGAGCAAGCTGAGGTAGCATTGAGCCGATACGCCGGCGTGGTGTTGACCGGTGCAGCCTATCGAGGCGTGGGAATACCAGATTGTATTCGTGAGGGTGCCCTGGCCGCGGAGAAAGTGATCCGATACTTCTCAGGGGAACGACATTAAAGGGAACAGGAGCTATGACGACGACGAACGCGATGAAAATTCTTGGGGTAGCCGGGCCTTTCCGTGAGCCGCGGGAACCCGTCTTCTCCTATGACTATTCCATTCAGCGTCCGCATTGGCCGATGCCCCATGCCGTGCGAGTCAAGGTGGCCATCGCGGAGGAACTCGACGTGCTGCGAGGAAGGATCCTTGGTCCTGTCAGCGGATCACCTGGCCAACAACTCCTGGTGTCCCAACTGCTCACGAGACGAATCGCCGAGGAAAAATTGCGGATCGCCGATCACGATGGACTACTCTCCGGACGCGCCGACGTCGTGGTTGCACCGTTCACGGGTGAAATGGCGCATTTGTTTGCGAGGCTCGAGTCGTGGTTGGAGCAGCAGCGGGAGGCGCTACGGACGGAGATCAAAGACCGCGCGAAGATTTAATCTTTAAGGTCGTCACGTCCGTTCAGAAAATCTTCCGATAGTGTTTCGAATGGACGCCTGATTCATCGGCAAATCCGATGGATGCCGTGTCGGGCGCCCCCGTGTTGTTCAAGTCGATGCGGTAGTGGCCGCGGATCTCTTCCATCGCCACCTCAAACGGTACTCGGTCGGGATAGAGACCTCCCGGCGCGTGGGCGCCGCGCGAGAGCGTTCTGATCACATCCGCCTCCGCATAGATCGGGTTGGAAAGCACATAAATGTCCGCCACGGCATGGTCACCGAGTTTGTGGCCCGGCGTCGTTGCCGGAATCAGATCGGTGAGCGTGCCCGCGAGGCGTTCCTTTTTCAGACGCTTGAGGAGAGCCACGACCTGACTTTCGGTGGCTTGTGTCGGGACGACTACGCTGACGGCATTCATGTCGGAAACCGTCGACTGGACTTTGAAAATCACCGGAGCCGCTTCGGGATCTTCAATGACGGGGCCCGCGGGCCCTTCTGTGCCTGTGGCCTGCTTGTTTCGTGAACTGGGAACGATCAGTGCGACGAACAGCCAGAGACCGAGCAGGACTCCAAAGACCACGATAAGAGGATGCAGCCCGGCGCGCTTGCCTTCCTGATAGGGACCTTGCTCTTCCCCCATCATCCCCTCACGTCGCTCGCCGGAAGCTGCCGCTTGGCGTCTTCCCATAGCCGATTCATCTCATCGAACGACAGGTCACGAACCGTGCGTCCTTCACGTGCGGCCTGACCCTCGATGTATTGAAACCGAGTCACAAAGCGGTTGACGGCACGGCGCAAGGCATCTTCCGGATTCACTTTGACGAAGCGGGAAAGATTGACGAGGGAGAACAGGACATCGCCGAATTCGGCTTCGATTTCGCGCTGTTTCCCCTCCACGGAGGATGGCTGCCGGAGCGCGATTCTCAATTCACGAATTTCTTCTTCGATCTTCATCAAGACTTGGTCAAAGCCGGCTTGGTCATGACCCCAATCAAAGCCGACGCGGGAGGCGCGTGCCTGGATCTGATAGGCGCGCAACAGTGCCGGTAGTGTCTGTGGGATGCCATCGAGCACCGATTCCGGCCGTCCCTCGGCTTCACGCTCCGCTCGTTTAATCTCTTCCCATTTAGCCAACACCTGATCGGCGTTGGCCGGAACGGGATCGTTGGAACCGTTGGGAAAGACGTGTGGATGGCGCCGCACGAGTTTGTCGGCGAGTTGGTCGAGCACATCGTCGATCGTGAAGGTGCCGGCTTCGGCGGCGATCTGACTGTGGAAGAGGACCTGAAGTAGCACGTCGCCGAGTTCTTCCGCAAGCTTTCGACGGTCCTGCTGATCAATCGTTTCCAGTACCTCGTACGTTTCTTCGAGCAAATACGGCTTCAATGAGTCATGCGTCTGTTTGCGGTCCCAGGGGCACCCGTTTGGCGCGCGCAACGCTGCCATCAGGTCGGTCAATTTTTGAAAGCGCTGGGACAACCTCGAGGCTCCAGTCGTGTTTGAAAGGCGCTATTATACCTGGTTCCCATGGCTCTTCAACGAGTTGCGCCGGCGAGGACCCTGTGGTACGCTGCCAACGCGGTAGGCCCCACCCATTCAGTGACAGCACCCACGGAGGCAGCCGTGCCGGGAGAACCAGAGGAAGGATTTATCATTCGAGATCGGCGGGGTAGCAGCGCAGGCGCCGATCGTCCCGCTCCAACTTCTTCCCAGTCCCAGGCGGCCTCGAAGGAGGCGCCGTTGAGCCCTGCCTCTGACTCGGCGAGCGGAGTGCCGGTCACCTTCGCCTCTTTTGTGATTTCTCTCGGGAGTTCCTCTCTCATGCTCATGGGTGAGCAATTGGACCCGCAGCAGCCCGCCATGCCGGTCAATTTGCCGCAAGCCAAAGAAATCATTGATCTGCTTTCCGTTCTGGATGTGAAGACGAAGGGAAACCTCACGACAGAAGAGCAGACGGTATTGCGCGATATGCTCTACGCGCTGCGCATGAAATACGTCAGTTTGACTTCGAAGTAATCCTGCTAGCTGTGTATGGCCTCCTGCTCCTTCGGGAAGCGTAGCAACCTTTGAGCCAGGCTTTCATTTCCGCTATAGTGAGGACCGTACCTGCCAGAAGTCTGCGTCATGACAAGGAGTTGGGGCTGTGAGTGAACCCCGCCCAAACATGGCCTCTCCGGTTTGGACCGGTCCTGAGCGTCGTGCGGCACCCGAGGCGCCCGTGAGGGTCCATTCCGAAGGCCTGACTCCACCTCTCCAGGAACCGGAGCGCCGGAAGCGGCATTTGAGGCCGGTCTGGATTCTGCTGTTGTTTCTCATTCCCTGTCTTGCGCTGACGTTCTACTACGGCCAGGTCGTTGTTCCAGGTAACGATGATCCTGATGCGTTTTTTCCGTCCACCAGCTATGCGCTTGTCCTCCTGCTGATCAATCTCGATCTGATCGGCTTCGTCGTCCTGCTGCTCCTTCTTTCGCGAAATCTCATCAAGGCCTATTTCGAACGCCGCCACCGGTTGATTGGATCCGGGTTTCGGACGAAGCTTGTGGCCGCCTTCATCGGCTTTTCACTGATCCCCACCATGCTCTTGGCCTTCGTGGCCAGCGGCCTGGTGAACAAGGCCGTTGACGTATGGTTCAGCGATCAAATCGACCGGGTCATGCGTGACTCCTATGAAGTGGCGAAGATGCAGCATGCGGGGCATATCACGCTAGCGGTGAACAGCGCGCGCGCCATTAGCCACGAAATTTTCAGAGAGGACATGCTGCTGCCGGGGCAGCGGGATCTGTTGATGGCCGCCATGGTCCGCAAGCGGGTGGAATTTGGCGTAGCGGGCATTGAAGTGTATTCCGCCAAGATGGAGACACTGGCGAAATCGCTTGATGCGGAGGTGCCGGCAGGGGTGCTCGACTTACCGATTGGACAACTCGTCCTTCAAGCAATCAACGGGAAGCAGGAGGCGAACACTGTTCAGGAAGCTCAGACGGGGAGGCTTGTCCGCGCCGCGGCGCCGGTCGCAGCAAGCGGACGGGGTAATGAGGTTGGTGGGGTGGTGGTGGTGGACGCCTATGTGCCCGAATCCCTCCTCGCCAAGATGGACGGCATTGGCCGCCAATACGAAGAATACAAGCAAATTAAGGCGATGAAAAATCCAATCAAGGCCGGTGCCTATTTGTTCGTCGCCGTCATCACGTTGTTGATTCTGTTCGGGGCGACCTGGTTCGGATTCTACGTCGCACGCAGCATCACGGTTCCGATCCAGCGACTGGCCGAAGCGACGGATGCGATTGCGCAAGGCGATCTGTCCGTACGCATTGACGCGAAGGCCACCGACGAGATTGGGACGCTCATCGACTCCTTTAACCGGATGACGTCCGATTTGCAAAGCAGCAAGTCCACCATCGAGTCGGCAAACCTCTCCTTGCGTCGCAACAACCTCGAACTCGACCGCCGCCGTGCCTATATTGAAACAGTGGTTGATACGATCGCCGCCGGGTTGCTGTCCATCGACAAGAACGGGATGGTGACCAATTTCAATCCGTCCGGTGAGAGGATTCTCGGTGTGTCCGCTGGGCGCATGCAAGGTCGGCCGGCCAATGAGGCATTCAAGGAGTTTGGGTTGACGCTGTTTCAAACGATCTATGATCGTATGCTGCAGGATCAGCGCGACGATTTAACCCTCGACGGTACGGTGGAGGTGGACGGGAAATTTCTGACGGTGGCCCTGCATGCGTCGCGAATGAAGGACGA
>JAICVE010000178.1 GCA_025935475.1 Nitrospira sp.
CCGCGTTCAGGGCTACAGCGAGCGTGAAAAAGCCGAGATTGCCCGCCGCTACCTCTGGCCGCGAAGACTTAAGGAAGCGGGCCTGGAAGATCAGCACGTCGATCTGCCGGATGATGTCTTGGATCACATTATCAGCCGGTACACTCGAGAGGCGGGCGTCCGTCAGCTCGAACAGATGCTGGGACGCCTGACCAGAAAAGTGGCGCTGACCGTCGCTGAACGACCCGAAGGTCAGGAACGTCAGACGATCAAAATCGAGAAGGCCGACCTGCCCGAATGGCTCGGCCCTGAGCGCTTCATGCCTGAGGAGGCCAGAAAGAATATTCCGGTCGGTGTCGCGACAGGTCTCGCCTGGACCCCAACCGGTGGAGATGTGCTCTATATCGAAACGACGCTCCTACCCGGAAGCCATGAAGTCAGCTTGACCGGGCAATTGGGAGAAGTGATGCAGGAATCGGCTCGAGCCGCGCGTAGCTACCTCTGGTCGCACGCGGAAAGCACGGGACTCGATATCTCGCGCTTCAAACGGAACGGCGTACATATTCACGTGCCTTCCGGTGCCATTCCCAAAGACGGTCCCTCCGCCGGCGTGACCATGGCCACCGCCCTGGCGTCGTCGTACGTGGGGAAACCGGTCCGCAGTGATACGGCCATGACGGGCGAAATCAGCCTGGCCGGATTGGTGCTCCCGGTCGGTGGAATCAAGGAAAAGGTGTTGGCGGCTCATCGCGCCGGCATCAGACGAATCATCCTGCCCAAGCCTAATGAGAAGGACTTGAAGGATGTGCCGCAGGAAGTGCGTGATGACCTGACATTCATCTTGGTCGAGCGGATTGAAGAAGTGCTTCGCTCCGCGTTCGACCATGAGGTGGCGCCTGCCGCTGCTCATGCTTAAGCGGTGGAGGGTATTGCCTGTGGCGGGCGGCATGCTGCCGCCCGCCTTGCTCAAAAGCCGGTCCCTGTGTCAGGATGTCTCACGTGCGCTACGACGGAGTTGTCCATGGCCAAAAAGATTGAGATTGGACCGATCACGAAGGTCGTAAAAACTGATGACGAATGGAAAAAGCTGCTCGCGCCTGGAGCCTACCAAGTCTTGAGACATGAGGCGACAGAGCGTGCATTTACGAACCACCTCCACGACAATAAGGAAGCCGGCATCTACTACTGTGCCGGCTGTGATCTCCCCGCCTACTCCTCCGAACACAAATTCGATAGCGGCACCGGCTGGCCAAGTTTCTGGCAGCCGATCGACCCCAAAGTTGTTGAGACGAGCACCGACTTCAAACTGATTATTCCTCGTACCGAAGTCCACTGTGCCCGCTGTGAAGGTCACCAGGGGCACATCTTCAAAGACGGGCCGAAACCAACCGGCCTACGGTACTGCATCAACGGAGCGGCGCTGAAATTCGTGCCCGCCACATAAGATGGCAACCCAGCGGCTGCTCACATGTTCCTTCCTCGTTCTTCTCTGTAGCTTCGCAGCCTGCGAAGATCGTCGTGCCGACAAAGCCTATCTTCGCGGTGATTACGACAAGGCGGTTGTCGACGTACAATTTCTTGCGCATAGCGGTGAAGCAAGAGCGCAATACGACCTTGGGCTGATGTATGACAAGGGACAGGGCGTGCCGCAGAGCGACGCGGAAGCGTTGCAGTGGTATGAGCGCGCAGCCGAACAGGGAGAGCCACGGGCGCAGTACAATCTCGGCCTCATGCATCTCAATGGTCAAGGCGTCCCACCGGACCTGGTCACCGCATACTATTGGGTCAGCCTGTCGGCGAGTCACGGCAATCAACACGCGATGGACGCCAGAGACTATATCAGCGAAAAGATGTCGGCAGAGCAGATCGCTGAAGGGAAGCGACGCGTGCGTGAATATGAAGAACAACTCGCCCAGCGAAAGTCCTGTGTCGCCTGTAGCCTCTTCAGTGGAAAACCAGCCCCGTGACTCATCCGTGAGAGCCTCTTCCCTGCCACCCTCAACGCCCCTCCTCTCTTTCAGTTAGAGAGAGATCGTCCTTGACGGTCGTCCAAGCGGTCAGGCATATCAGCGAAACGATCACTTCTTCACAGCACGGAGGGAGCACGGGTATGGCGCACATTGGATTTGT
The DNA here is from genome assembly GCA_025935475.1 of Nitrospira sp. Classification (GTDB taxonomy): domain Bacteria; phylum Nitrospirota; class Nitrospiria; order Nitrospirales; family Nitrospiraceae; genus Nitrospira_C. The sequence goes on from JAICVE010000178.1 coordinate 2,110, forward strand.
CGGAGTTGGGCGCATGGGAGCCAATATGGCTCGCCGGCTCCATGATCAGGGGCATCGCATTACCGCAGTCCAGGATCGCGTTCTTCGAGTCGCTCAAACACTTGCGCTTGAACTCGGCTGCGAGGCGGCGCAGGCACCGGGGCGCGTGGGCGAGGTGTCGCAAGTGGTCGTCACGGTAGTGTCGGATGACGCGGCGATGCGTGCGATCTATGCCGAGGAGACTCCGTCGAGCTTGTTGGCCTTTGCAAAAGACCGGTTATTCATCAATTGCGCCACCATCACACCGTCTGTGCATGTCGAGGTCGAAGAGGCTGTTGAACGGCGAGGCGGCGCATGTCTCGAAGCCTGCATGGCCAGCAGCATCAGTCAGGCACGCCAAGGCACGCTCTATTTGATGTGCGGAGGAAAACCAGACGTATTCGCTCGCGCCAAACCGTTACTGGAGACGCTTGGGTCAACGATACGGTACATTGGCGGCGCTGGCGAAGCCGCCAAAGTCAAGGCGCTGGTCAACATGGTCATGAATTGCAACACGGCGGCACTGGCGGAAGGCTTGGGCCTTGGAGCTGCACTCAGCTTGGACCTTACGATGCTGCGTGAAGTGTTCGGTCAAACCGGCGCTGCGTCGCGTGTATTGGAAACAGACGGCGAGGACATGCAGATTCGTGCCCACGAATGCTATTTCTCGGCGGCCCATGCCGCGAAGGATTCAGGCATAGCGCTCGCGCTGGCCAGCTCCGCGGGATTGACCTTGCCGTTGGCGCAAGCCACCTACGAACAATATCAACGGCTCGTCGCATTGGGCCGCGGGGATCTCGACAAATCCGGCATTGCCGAGTTGACTTTCAAAGGCCGTCAGGAGTGAGTGAACTGCCTGAATAACCGTCCATGGCGCTCAGGGAAGAATTCCGATGATTCTGACTGGTCCGCCTGTTCCCCCTTTGATCTTGATGGGCCATGCCATCAAGATGGCACCCTGGGGCGGAATCGTTTCCAGATTGGCAACGTTTTCGAGCCCGTAGCAGTTGGCTCCGTTGATGATCCGGTGCACGATAAAGTCCTGAGAAGGACCGTAATCAATGCTCGCTGTATCAATGCCGATGCCGTCAATGTGGCGCTCCTTGACCAGAAATTCCGCCGCTTCTCTTGAGAAGCCGGGAAAATGCAGCGTCTTCGGATCCGACGGCGTCGCACTTCCGAGGTAACGCGATTTATCCGGCCATCCTTGCCCCCAGCCCGTCAGCATTAGGACGACTGCGCCATGCGGGATGGGACCGTGCCGGCTCTCCCACTTCTCGAGATCCTGTCTGGACAACCGATAATCCCGATCTTCGCCAACTGCCGGCCGAACGTCGATGACCACAGCCGGAGCAATCAACTTCTGGAGAGGAATTTCATCGACTCCCTGGCGACCTTCTGCAAAATGAATCGGCGCATCAATGTGCGTGCCTCCATGTTCAGACATGGAAAACTCTGCCGACGCATACCAGTATCCCTGTGTGGTCTTGCCCCAAGAGGACTTTTCCCAGGTAAAGGGTCTGTTGGAAGGCCAGAAGACCGTCCGTTCGTCGAGCGGATACGTCAGATCCACGAGTTTGCTTTCATCAATCCCGGCCAAGGCCGGCGTGGGTGTTACCAACAAGATGAGGCTCAAATATAGGATTGGCTGCAGCATCTTCATCCTCCACGAATGTCCATCTGGCTTTCATTTCCTTCCCTGTGTTATCTGACCACATGGGCCTGCCCACTGTCTTACTGCTGATCCCTCCGCTGACGCAACTGAACACTCCCTACCCCTCGACCGCCTATTTGACAGGATTTCTTCGCTCTAAAGGCATTCGCTGCGAGCAGGCCGACCTCGGGATCGAGATGGTCCTAGGCCTGTTCAGCCGGGAGGGACTCAACCAGGTCTTTGATGAGCTTCAATTGAGGAAAAGTTTGCTCCCGCCGGAAGCGCACCGCATGTTCGTGAATCGAGCAGCCATTCTCGATCACATCGATCCCATTGTGGCGTACCTACAAGGCAAAGTCCCGTCGCTGACAGGCTCATTGGCGCGACGCGGGTCGGTGCCCCAAGGACCACGATTTCGCGCTCGACAGCCGTTGCCTCGCAATGCCTCGGCCGAGGACAAGGCCAAGCAGACGGCGACCTTGTTTCTCGAAGACCTCGCCGATCTGGTTCAGGCGACGATTACGCCCCACTTTGCCCTCAGTCGTTACGCAGAACACATTGCTCGATCGACCTCGTCATTCGACGGACTGCTAGCTGCGCTCGAGGAGACGTCGAGTTTGACCGATCGATTCATGCTCGACGCCTTAGGACGACACATTGAGCGGGTCAAGCCCGGACTCATCGGCCTCTCAGTGCCGTTTCCAGGGAACGTCTACGGAGCCTTTCGCATCGCGAAATTGATCAAAGAGCGACACCCGGGCATCGTCGTCGCGCTGGGCGGCGGATACGTCAATACGGAATTGCGGCGCGTATCCGACCGGCGCGTCTTCGACTATGTCGATTTCATTACGTTGGACGACGGTGAACGTCCCTTACTGTCCATACTCGAGTATCTCGGCGGCCGGCGGCCGCTCTCCGGACTCTGTCGCACCTATTACCGCGATCACGATCGCGTGCGATTTGTCACCGACCCCAGCCTCCGCAATTTTTCCATGAGTGAGTTGGGATGTCCGACGTATCAGGGATTGGCGCTCGACCGCTACCTGAGCATCCTCGACAGCGCGAATCCGATGCATCGCCTGTGGTCGGAAGGCCATTGGAACAAACTGACCGTGGCGCACGGCTGCTATTGGAAACAATGTACCTTCTGCGACGTCGGTCTCGATTACATCAGTCGCTACGAAATCACCCCCACCAAGCACCTCATCGGCCAGATCGAGCGTCTGATCGACGAGACCGGCCGGCGAACCTTCCACTTCGTCGACGAAGCCGCACCACCGGCGGCGTTGAAAGCCTTGGCGATTGCGTTGTTGGAACGTGAAGTCCGCATCTCATGGTGGGGCAACATCCGCTTCGAGAAAGCCTTCACGCCGGACCTGTGCCGTCTGCTCGCTGCGTCCGGGTGCATTGCCGTCACGGCAGGGCTCGAAGCGGCCTCGGACCGCTTGCTCGTCAAAATGAAAAAGGGCATCACGGTCGACCAGACTGCACGCGTTGCCGCAGCCCTCAGAGAGGCAGGCATTCTCGTGCATGCCTATCTTATGTACGGCTTTCCATCGGAAACTGTTCAAGAAACCATTGACTCCTTGGAGCGCGTTCGCCAGCTGTTCTCCGCCGATCTTGTCCAATCCGCATTCTGGCATCGCTTTACCGCAACCGCGCACAGTCCCATTGGCCTGGACCCCCAGGCCAATGGGCTACGCATTCTCGGGCCTGACTTTCAGGGCTTTGCCGAAAACGATCTGAGCCATCTCGATCGAAAGGGGCAGACGCCCGAAGGGATCGGCGAAGGGTTGCGCCGTTCCATGCTGAATTTCATCGAAGGCAGAGGCTTGTCCATGGACGTGAGAGCGTGGTTCGACATCAACACTCCCCGCCCTCGCGTCTCATCCACGTGGACGAACCGCGCTCTCCAGGAGTGCCGCAGTGATGACGCCGCCGTCGCAGATCGGCACTGTATCTGGATCGGTGGGCCACCGGTCGTCCAAACGCGAGGCAAACGCGCAAGACTCTATGTCCCCGGCGGCACAAAGGAAACGGCTGTGACCCTTCCTGTGCCACAGGCGATGTGGTTGAGCGATCTCCTTCAGGAGGGCCGGCTTCGGAGTGAGCGGGAAGGAACGTATCCGTCCTGGCGAGAAGTCAGGCGGGCATTTCCAGGGAGCACAGCCGAATTCACCTCATTTGTGAAGCAGCCCTCCTGGGAAAGGATTAGAGCCGCCGGACTCTTACTGGTGTGAGCGGTAGACCATCCCTCCTTCACCAGTCCTTCAGCGCAAGCTTGCCGATCATCGTGCCCGACTCCAATCTGGCATGCGCCGTCCTCAGGTTTTCCGCATTGATCGGTTGCAGCGTCTCCCGCAGAA
>JAICVE010000221.1 GCA_025935475.1 Nitrospira sp.
CCTTCTATCACCAATCCAACTCCGGCAATGGCGGAAGCAAGCCGCTGCGTGTCTCCGATATTCTGTGCGGCATCGGCGCGCTCTTCCTGCCAGTCCAAATCCTGCGTATTGGTCTGATACCGATAGCGTTTCCCTTTCTTTTTGCTCATGAAATCTCCTTCTCTTCTTCAAGTGACGCCGGTGGCTCCAGTCCAAGTATCGTATGGGCACATCAGCCCAAATGACCTTTGATCACGCGCCGGGTAAATTGACTCGGCAAATCGAGTCTGTAAATTGAGTCTGAAGTCTGCAAGACACAGGCCCTCCTGCGCTGGCAGGACGCCAAAGACGAAGCCAGAAAATCGCCCCCACGCGCTCTCCTGTTGCGATGACGAACGGTAGATTTTCAGACAGACTGTCTTTGCACGGACAGCTTATTCCGAGTGATGACCGACGATGTCACCCCTCTTCTTAGGATTTTCCCCAGGCCTCAAACCATGCACGGGAGGCATAGCATGAATCTACATGAATCTAACGGAGGCTGGCCTAAACACGCCAAGGCGAGTCCCAATGACCAGGATCAGGAATCTCACGTTCGGAATTGTGGCTGTCATCGGCTCGATCCTGGTCGGTTGCGCCTTCTTCCAACAGGTCCTCCCAGGCCTGACGTTGTCGGACGCCAATGTCGTGGGCCTCTTGGACAGCATCGACGAAGGAGAGATGGATGCGGCGCAGCTTGCACAAACGCGGGCATCCGATCCCGACGTTCAAGCATTCGCCGGCCGGGTCTTGAACGAACACCGGGACTTGGCCGAAGCCAATGGACGATTGGCCGCTCAGTTATCGTTGGAGCCTGAACGACCCTCGCTCGCGTCCCATTTGAAACAGACCCATGAACAGGCGATGCGGAACCTGCGCGCCATGTCGGGAGCAGCCTTCGACCGTGCCTATGTGCGGTATGAGATCCAGCAGCATGTGCAAGCGTTCAACGTTCTCGAGGCCGCTGCAGAATCCGAAGACAACGTGACGCTTAAACAGGAATTGGTCCGCACCGGACCCGACCTCCTGAGCCATATCTCGGCGGCGAGAGCGCTTGAACGTCACCTTGGCTCGGAACAACGGCCGGCCATCGCCTCGCCCTAGGCCGCCCTCTTGTATCGTTCTCTGATTTCCATTTTCTCCGCCCGTTGTCCAAATCCGAAATAGGCCGCGATGGCCGCGGTCGCTGCATGCAACCAGACATCATGGCCGAAAAGCGGGATCAACCCGAATGTGCTGTTCAGCACAGGAATGAGGCCCATCACCGCGAGTCCACCGTACACGATGGCCAACCCGCGCGCGAATTTGCGGGCATCGCTCATCGTGTTCGATGCTCTCCATGCGGCGAATCCGATGATCAGATGCACGAGATTGTGAATCCAATTGACAGGAAACAAGCCCAGCAACAACCCGTACTCCCCATCCGCCACCATGTTTGGTGCCCAGAGGGGAGGCGGCGATTTCAATCCTGGGACGAATCCCAGCACCCCAACGGCGAGAAAGACGATCCCGATGACACGCGCGAAATTTCGGCTGGTCATAGCAGGTTCTCCCTTTGAAGCGTCTGTCATTACTGTGCACCGGCCTCATTCAGGCTGATCTGCTCCATCCATGTCCGCAGCGAGGCAAGGTGCCGCTCCTCTTCCTCGAGCGCCGTCTGAAGCCGGCCGGCCATCTCGTCCTGCCCCATTTCTCTGGCCAGCTTGATCAACAATCGCCACCCGTCGTTGTCGGTGAGTTCGGCCACGTGAATGGCATGGAGACTCTGGGCGATCGTCATGCGGGGGTCGGCGATGACCTGCATGAGCCCAATCGAGGCAACGGCATTCGTATCGGCCAGCGGCGTGACGGCAGTCGGATCGGCGCCGAGTTGGCGCAGGGCATCCCAACATAAGCCCAGATGCGCGGCTTCCTCGGCTCGAATCTGTTGGAGTTGATCGACGGACAGCATGGTTGCCTCATCTTTTCTCGTCATGAACTTGCCGATCAGAGCATCGTACAGGCGTGTGCCGGTTCTTTCGAACGCCAGGCGGCCGGCGAGCTGGTCAATCAGCACTTCTGCATGATGTCCCATGAGTTTCTGCATTCCCGACTTAGCCACCCCTTTGAGGGTTCCCGGCAACGGAATCGAGCCGACCGGATCGGCCTCGGCCAAATACGGCGCGCGGAGCTGCGACAGCGTCATTGCATTGCCTCCTGAGGCCGGAGGAAATTCGTCCACTGCCTTCATCATCTCTTCCGCACCCTGCGTTGAAAGATCGATGCCGCTACGGTTCATGCCCATGGACTGCGGAGATTTCATGACGCCTCCTTTGTCATTTCGGCCGGCAGATCCGCCGGCCGAGTTCAGTGGCTACACCGACTGATTCATGCTTCGAGGGAGACGGCGGAGGTCATGCAGCCTGTTTGAGACCCCGGTCGGCGACCAGTTCGCCGCCCGGACTCCATCGCCAACCCGCCGCCACCGCTTCAGACGGCGAACCGTCGGCGTTCATCTGTCGTCGATACTTGCGCGAACGCTCCGGTTCCTGTTGTTTATTCACGAACCTGGTTCCATCCGCTCTGAGGTCCACTTCGTCCCTGAGTACCTGCCGGACATATTCACGATGGCTCTTGTAGGCGATGGGGGCCGGCAGCGTTTCCGGTAAGAATTCGGCCGGATCGCGCCGCTCCACCTGTTGACAGACGTCGATGGCAAACTGAAGGTGGCCCAGCTCGTAATCCAAGAACCGCTCCCAGATCGCTTTTACGTGCGGATGGTCTTCTTGCTCGAGACAGCTGTAGTAGTTGTAGACTTCGTTGGCTTCATGCAGCAGCCATTTTTCCATCCAACTTTCGGTCGGATCGATGATGGATTCGTATTGGGTCACATGTTGCTCCTCGATGGAGGCGATTTCAGCGTACAGCTGCCGCGCCGCCGGATCGGCGAACCAAGGACCGTAATGCATGTAGTAGTCATGGGTCTGATGTTCACCCGACAGAATGGTATAGGCGTGCAGCTTCGTCAGCGGGGCGGCTTTTCGCTTGTCATAGGGCTCGCGCAAGTCGTCCAGAGGGTCCCGATGCTCGTCCAGGGTGGGACGGCCAGGCACGATGTCCGTGTATCCCTGCGTGATGGTGTTGGCGTCGATACCCTGCAAGCGATCGAGCAACGCGGCATAGCGATAGAGGTGATCGAAATCCTCCAGCAACCCATAGCGGAGGACCTGCGCAATGTAGGGATCGGGTTCGGCCTGCGCGAGGGCTGCGGTCACTTCGATGGCCACCTGCTCATAACCGATCGTTGTCTCGAGCGGCGACTGATCTGCCGGTAGCAGCCAATTGACGAGCGTCTGCTGATGTTGCTCTTTCCGTCGCACTCGCGCGAGATAGCCTTGCAGCTCTTTATTCATCCGGGCGCAGGCATGGCTGAAGCGGAGACTTTCTGACTCAATGCCATTCATCAGAATGATGCGGACGCGTGTGAATGCGTCGACATTCAATTTGCTGATCGGCTTCTGAACCAGGTCTCTCCAAGTAAAATCCTGTCGGTGGAGCGGTGTCCCTTTGTCGTGCAACAGATTGATGGCCATGACAACTCCTTCAATGAAGCTCGGAAAATTACAAAGATGCCTCCGGCGCCTTTCGGCGCGGAGGAGCGGCCGGTCATGCATAATTGCTTATGACTTATGATGGATCTCAGGTTTGTCGGTGCGGTTCGTACCTGCAGAGCATATTAGCCTTGGGAGCGCCGTGTTCCGACTGGTAGCGTCCCTCGTCGCCACAGAAGTCCTGTCCCGAAGCGCACACGGTTTGGAAGAAGGGAGGGTCGTATGGCGATGAGCGCTGACCCCATACGGCCCCCCAAAAAACAGGTCATTAACGGCCCGGCGTGACTTCAGGTGTTGCGATTTCGAGTACGTATCCCTGATCGTCCATGAGGAGGACAACGTCTTGACCCGGTTTCAGGCGATCGAGCTTTTCAAGCGGAGGCCGAAAGGGGACTTCCCGCTCCTTCCCTTGTTCAGCAATCTTCAATGTGCCGTCCCCCCCGGTGCCTTTGAAGGTCGCCCGGACCTGTTCATGGGCGCCTTTGATTCGTGCTTTATTGTTGTGTCCGGATTCACGGAGCGCCTCTGCACTGGCGAGCTGCGCGTCGACCAACTGGCCGCTTTCATCAGCAAGGAAGAATGCCTCGACCCCGACGGGAATCGTCGTGAGCTTTCCCTTTGCCCGGTCCGTCACCATGAAGGTCTTGATTCCCTGCGGTGTTTCGATCACGGCCTTGTCCAACCCGACGGTGAGCGGCGTTGTCAGTTTTCCACGCAGCACCTGGTGATCTGATCGCTCGTTTGGATGGTGGTAGTCCACCACCGCATTGTGGTCGTTTAACGTGACGATGATCGGCTGCCCCACCTCGAAGGTTTGTCCTTTGACGCGGGCAGGACGCAGCGGCACATAGAACGATTTCACCGTGCCGATATCGATCTCCATCTGATTGCCTCGAATAGATACGATGCGGCCGGTGACCAGGCGGTCTCCAGGCAGTTGGTTCTCCGTCGGTTGGGTGATGACCTGCTCCTCCGGTGTTGTTTGAGTGGCGGCCGCTTCGATGACACCCCATACCCCGATGTCCAGGCCGAGTATCAATGCGACCATCATGATCATATTGTTGAATCTCCGACTCATCACACACCCCCTTTCGTGGTGACCGATGCGCTTACCAGTAAAAATGAGCAAATGTTGGACCATTGCGCCTTCGTGGCCGGCGCACAAACCTATGATCTCGCAATTGATCTCTCAATGGCCTCTTGTTCGCGCGTAACCAATGGCGGACAAGGTTAGACAAGCTGTCTGGAGGGGGACAGGTTGCGCGAGGTCGACAGGCAAAACACGCAGCGCAGGAGTTGGGTAGAACCGTCCAGCGCTGACGAGAAGGCATACTTCATTCTCGAGCGATAGGGTACAAGGCCTAAGCACTTCATGTATGGGCGCGATGCCGCTCGATGACCGACTCAGCGTTCGACACCCGGTTCCTTGTGACTGGCCTCAATGCCCGATTCCTTGTGAATGGCCACCGCTCTGCCTTGGGCTGTCACCGTGCCAGTGATGACGTCGCCCGGCCGAATGTCCCGATCACCCGCCGTTGCAGCATCGATCGACATCGTCGATTGCTTGCCATTTGCGTCCTCAACCACAATCGTTTTGAGCGTGGCCTGTTTCACTGCCCCTCGCACGACACGCATGCCTGACGCCTGTCCAGGGTTCACGCTGGGATCGTCGATCCCCGTCTCCTGGGGGCTGGTTCTGCTGACAGCATACGCTGACACTGATTGACACCGCAGGCCCACGGCCATGTACACGACC
>JAICVE010000333.1 GCA_025935475.1 Nitrospira sp.
CTGGGAAAGGAGCCAGAGGTCTCCAGACGGGCGGATGAGGTCGCCAAGCGAGGAAGGCCGGGACAACAGCACCCTGCCGGAGCGAGGCCCTCTGGGCTCAGGGGGGACGAGCTGCGCCACAGGTCCGCACCCAGAGGCGGGGAGCCTTGAGGGCAGATGCTTGTCTCGAAGGCTGCAGCAAACGTCGAGCGCACGACGGGAATGTCGAGGATCGGACTTAAGCGTGGCGCGCTAGGGCGGAAGGCGGCAGACCGAACTGCGAGGTGCCTGAGCTTGAAGCCGTACTGGGGAAAACCCACCGTACGGAATTTTAGGGGGGGCGGCTGGAAACGTGAGTCATGGTTGGACTAGGTACCCACTCCACAATCGAAAGAGTGGAGATCGGAAACTCCCAACCTAAAGCTGCGCGCGCCAGTGCTCTACCCGACAGTAGCAAGGGAAGGTGGCCTGAGCAGACGACGTGTGTCCGCACGGCCGGCGTCGAGGGCGTCATCACGATGTAGAGGGCCGCTGTGACGCCATGTTGGCCCGATGGTCGACGCCTTTGTGCTTCGGTGACGGTCGCCAGGCAGGCCTCTTGTATTTAGCCGCAGGCTACAGGGACACGACCCAGCGCCATTTTATTTACTGCTTCGGTTTTCGTGTTTTCTCGATTTAACTTCTCTTCGGCGGGCGTGAAGCACGGGCTCGGTGTAGCCGTTCGGCGCCTCGCGTCCTTTGAAGACCAAGTCCAGGGCCGCTTGAAAGGGGATACTCTCGTCGTAGTCGGGCGCCATGTTTCGATAGTTCGGATCACCGGCATTTTGGCGATCGACGACTTTCGCCATCCGCTCAAACGTCTCAATGATCATCTCTTTGGTCACGATTCCATGCTTCAGCCAGTTGGCGATGTGTTGGCTCGAGATACGCAAGGTCGCGCGGTCTTCCATCAACGCGACGTCATGAATATTCGGCACCTTGGAACAGCCGATCCCCTGCCCGACCCAGTGGACCACGTAGCCGAGTACGCCTTGCGCGTTGTTGTCGAGCTCGCGTTGAATCTCCTCCGGTTTTAATCTCCGTTCGAGCAGCGGCGGCGTCAGAATATGGCTCAGGCTCGCCCGGTCCCGCGTCGCCAGCTCTTGCTGTCGCGCGGCGACATTGACGTAGTGATAGTGCATGGCGTGAAGCGTGGCCGCGGTCGGCGACGGCACCCAGGCGGTATTCGCGCCCGCTTCGGGGTGGGCGATTTTCGTCTTGACCATCTCGCGCGTCTCGTCCGGCATCGTCCACATCCCTTTGCCGATCTGCGCCTTCCCCGGAAGCCCCGTTTCGATGCCGATGTCCACGTTCCAGTCTTCGTAAGCTTTGATCCACGGCTGGGCTTTGATCTCCTCTTTCGGGAGCACCGGACCCAGCTCCATGCTCGTGTGAATCTCGTCGCCGGTCCGATCCAGGAAGCCGGTGTTGATAAATACCCCCCGCTCCTTTGCCTCGCGGATGCATTCTTTGAGATTGACCGTGGTGCGGCGCTCTTCGTCCATGATGCCGATCTTGAGTGTGTTGCGCTTCAGCCGAAGGGCGTCTTCCACGCGCTCAAACAGCTCGACCGTGGCCGCGACTTCTTCGGGCCCGCGGAGTTTGGGCTTGACGATGTAGATGCTCCCGGTTTTGCTGTTGCGCACATCTCCACTTCCTTTGAGGTCGTGGATCGCAGCCAGTGCTGTGACCATGGCGTCGAGAAAGCCTTCCGGTATCTCCCGGCCGTCCGCGGCGGTGACGGCATCGGTATACATATGAATACCGACGTTGCGGACCAGCAGGAGACTTCGCCCCGGAAGGGTCAGCTTCCCTCCGGTCGGCGTTACAAAGGTTTTGTCCGAGCTGAGCCTTCGATGCAGCGCTCGCCCGCCTTTGTCGAAAGTCGCTTCGAGCGTCTCTTTCATGATGCCGCACCAATTTCCATAGACTATGACCTTGTCGGCAGCGTCGACCGCGGCGACGGCGTCTTCACAGTCCTCGATGGTCGTGGTCGCCGCTTCCATGATCACGTCTTTCACCCCCGCCGGGTGCGCGTTACCTATGGGATGGCTGCGATCGATCTGAATCTCAATGTGCAGTCCGTTATTGCTTAGTAGGATACTCGCCAACGCGCCGTTTTTTTCCTGATAACCGGCGAACTTCTCCGCATCCGCCAATCCCGCCGTACTGCCATCCGTTAGAGTCGCGGCGAGTTGCTTTTGGCCGCCGGCAGCTTGGAGAAAAAATTGCGTGACGTCCGAGAAGCTTCCCCGATCCAGACCGATGACCTTGTCCAAGAACTCTTCCGCGTAGGCGATGACCTTCGCGCCGCGGACGGGATTGTAAGTTTCCCCTTTTTCCGCGCCGTCCGACTGCGAAATCACGTCGGTCCCGTAGAGCGCATCGTAGAGACTACCCCAGCGAGCGTTGGCCGCGTTCAAGGCGTAGCGGGCGTTATCGAGCGGCACCACCAACTGCGGGCCGGCGATGGTCGTGATTTCGGGATCGACGTCGGCCGTCGTCACCTGAAAGTCTCCGCCTGCCTCGACCAGATAGCCGATCTCTTTGAGAAACGCGCTATACTCTTCTCGCTTGAACGGCTGACCCTTGCGCGCCAGATGATACCGGTCGATCTGACTTTGCAGGTCATCGCGCTTTTCGAGCAACGCCCGGTTCTTTGGCCCGAGATCGCGAACAATCGCCGCGAAGGACCGCCAAAATTCATCCGCATCGATGCCCGTGCCGGGCGCAATTTCGTCTCGCACCAGCTCATGGAGCTTTTCATCGATTCTGAGTCCGCTCATTTCAATCGTTTTGGCCATCGGCTTCTCCTTTTGGGAGGATGATTGAATCATACGAAAGCCGGCCGGTGGATGGCAAGGCGATAGCGTGGACGATGGACCTTCATCCGGCGTTCGAAATCTCAGACTTGCGCTGTTTGACGCATCATTCAGATTCCATCGGATTTAGTGGTAAAATCACAAGCCGCTGATATTATTGACCTTATTTTACGGCTCATCAGGCACCAAAACGGCGTCCACAGGTCATGTCGTAACAGGACATCAAGGGGTGCAGTGCTCTCAACATCTGAAGTCCAGTGGGCTACCACTAAATTCGATGGAGTGTGTCATTTTGGTTCTTAACTTGCAGATATGGCGGAGACTAAGGCTGACGGAGAACGTGCTGTGCGAGCAAAGGCGCGGCGCTAGGCCGCACAGTAAAGCGAGTTAACAACTCGTCAGGGGATAAGTAGACCTCCTGTCCGTATCCTCCCAAAGTCTCAGGAACTATCGCCTGAGATGGGCATGAGAACACGCTCGGAGGGGACACAGGCGAGTGGTGCGAGGCGCGGCGCTAGGCCGCATAGCAATGCAAGTTCACAACTTGTCAAGAGGTGCGTCGACCTCTTGTCCTTACCTTCCCTAAGTCTCAGGAACTACCGCCTGAGATGGGCATGAGAACACGCTTGGAAGGGACACAGGCGAGTGGTGCAGGTGAGTCACACACCTAAAAAG
>JAICVE010000396.1 GCA_025935475.1 Nitrospira sp.
GCTTCGATCTCCAGATCTTCGGAACTCGACACATCAGCGAGATTGAAAAAGCGCCTGGCCGCTTCCACAAATGCCGCCGCATCCGCCGAAGCCACCTCCGACTTGAGCGTGATCATCGTATTATGGATCAGTTTGTTCACAATGGATGACGCCATGGCCTCGACCAAGGCGCGCTCTTGGGGTGCCAGGTGCGTGAGACGTCCGAGCGCCTTTTCCACTTCAGCCCGCTTGATATCCTCGACACGGCTTTTCAGCGCTACGATGGTGGGCGTGACTTCCAACGACTTCAGCCATTGGCGGACGGCGCTGACTTCCTCGATGACCATATGCTCGGCCTGCTCGGCCTCTTGCAGGCGCCCTCCGCGATTTTGCTCGACTCGAAACTTGAGGTCGTCAATATCGAAAAGGAACGCATTGTCGACGTGGCGGACCGCGGGATCAATGTTGCGCGGCACTGAGATATCGATCAGAAACATGGGCCGGTTCATGCGCTGCTTCACCGCCCGCTGCACGTCGTCGCTGCCCACGAGATAATGCGCAGCCCCCGTCGACACCAGCACGATATCCGCCGCCGCCATTTCTTCACGAAACTGCTCAAAGGGAACGGCCGTCCCGCTGAACCGATCGGCCAGTGCAACCGCATGCTGAGGCGTCCTCGTGGTGACGCGCACGTGCCGCACACCGCTCGCAATAAAATGACGCGCGGCCAGCTTGGCCATTTCGCCGGCGCCCACCAGCAACACGGTCTTGTCCCGGAGATCGGAAAAGATTTTTTTCGCCAGCTCGACGGCGGCGTAGCTGACGGAGACGGCGGTTTCGGCGATCCTCGTATCGGTTCTCACCCGCTTCGCGACCGTAATCGCCTTCTTGACGACTTTATTGAGAATCAGGCCGGTCGTCTTGTGCGTCAGCGCCATCTCAAAGGCGTCTTTGACCTGTCCAAGGATCTGGGATTCGCCGACCACCATCGAGTCGAGGCTGCACGCCACGCGAAACAGGTGGGCGACGGCGCGGTCACCGGTTTGCCAATACAAATGAGGGGTCAACTGCTCCGACGACACGGACAAGTGGGCGTCAGCAAGAAATTCCTGAATGCGGCTATACCCGGCCTCGAGTTCCTCCACGACCGCATAGACTTCGACCCGGTTGCAGGTCGACAACAGCATGCCTTCTTTAATCCCTGAGTATCCGCAGAGCCTGTTGAGCGCCTCTCCGAGACGGCTCTCGGGAACAGCCAGCTTTTCCCGGATCTCGACAGGAGCGGTTTTATGGCTGAGTCCGACGACGACGATATGCATATCAGGACACCGACCCGAAACTCTTGATGGCGACGCCTATTAATGTCAAGACCACGCCGGCAAACCCGATGATGGTCAAATAGGCCGCACGTTTGGCTCGCCAACCGACCGTCAGTCGCCCGACCAGGACGACGAAGTAGAAGAGCCAGGTGACCAACGCCCACGTTTGTTCCGGGTTCCAATTCACGTAGGAGCCGCGAGCAAATTCCGCGGAGATCGCCCCGGTGATGATTCCCAGCGTGAGAAGAGGGAAACCCAAGACGATCGATTGTTGATTCAAATCGTCGAGAAAATCCAAGGCGGGCAATTTGGAGTAGAGCACGTTGAATCGCTTTGACTTGAGAAGTCCATCCTGAATCAGATACATGACACCCGCGACGAAGGCGACGGCAAAACCGACGGTGCCGAGCATACTCAACGTGACGTGGACCCAGAGCGTCCGAAACACCGGCTGAAGGGTCGGCACCGTGTCGGGCAGCGCCGCGGCCGACACCAAGGAGACCAGCGCCAGCGGGACAATGAACGATCCCAGCACGTGAAGGCGGTGACGGAATTCCACGGCGAGAAAGACCAAGATGAGCATCCAGGAGAAAAAGGATAAGGCTTCATGAATGCTCGGACTCGAAGCTCCCGGCCCTGTAAGCATCCGTGTGACCAGTGCAACCGTGTGCGTGGCAAAGCCGACCGCCGTAATGGTCAGAGAAAAGGTGGAAAGGGCATCTGCCCGACGCACCAACAATGCGAGGAAGGACACCGTGGCGGCAAAATACAGCGCCATAGTGATCATGAAAAACACGGCGGCCATGAGGTCTATCCCCTGAACTTTTCAGGACAATTGGCCTGGGTAAGTGCGTAGAATTATATCGATGGGACGTCAAAAGAGTCAACAAACCTCTCGCAACACGTCCAGTTCCGAGCACACTCGTCGTCCCACCGGCGCGCTATTCATCGTCGGGACACCCATCGGATGCCCGGAGGATTTGACCCTCCGTGCACGAACGCTCCTCGCTCGAGTCTCGATTGTGGTTGCGGAGACGCCTCTCGCCGCTCGCACACTGTTGGACTGTCACGGAATCGGGGCAACAGTCACGGGATACGGACAAGGCGACGAAGAAAAAATTGCCATCCTCCTCGACCGGCTCGCTGCAGGCCACGAAATCGCGCTCGTCTCGGACAGCGGTATGCCGGTCATCTATGATCCCGGCCGACGGTTGATCTCTGCCGCTCGGGCCGCAGGACATCAAGTGACGGTGATTCCCGGGCCTTCGGCCTTGACCGCTGCCGCGGCGCTTTCGGGCGAGAGCGCCGACCGGCTGTTGTTCCTTGGCCGATTGCCTCAGTCCGCTCAGCGGCTTGACCGACTGTTCAGGGAACTTCGTCGCGAAGTCGGAATCACCGTGATGTTTGCGCCGTCCTCCGCGCTTCCGCGTATTCTCGAGCGGATGCGCCGCATCCTGCCTGACCGGAAGCTCACGCTTGCCGTAGACATGACAAAACCTGATGAACGCGTGCACCAAGGGGACGCGGCCGCCCTCCTCCAACAGGTCCGCTCCTTTTCAAAGGACTCGGAAGTCACGCTGGTGCTGTCGGGCGCACGGAAGGGATGGAAGTGAATTATTGCCGCCGGATCATGACACGGTAGGATGCGTCGAGTGGCTCTTGGGAGA
>JAICVE010000095.1 GCA_025935475.1 Nitrospira sp.
GGATTGATCCGCAGGGCCACGGGCGCAATCTTGCCGACCGAGGCCGCCACGTCATTGATGGCATGCATCTCCGCCGACGATTCGATGTTGAACATCAGAATCTCGGCTTTCAAGGCATCACGGATCTCCTCCGCGTTTTTTCCAACCCCTGCAAACACAATCTTTGATGGGGACACGCCGGCCTTCAAGGCCCGGAATAACTCGCCGCCAGACACAATATCCACACCGCTACCTTCCTTGGCCATCAGGCGTAAGATCGCCAGATTGGAGTTGGCCTTCATGGCAAAGGCCATCAGATGAGGAATATTCTTGAATGCGTTGTCATAGGCCCGAATATGCCGAATGAGGGTCGCATGGCTGTAAACGTAACAGGGCGTACCGACCTGCTTGGCGATCTGGCTCACCGGCACCTGCTCGCAGTACAACTCGCCCTGACGGTATTCGAAATTATGCATCCTGAAAATCCTCGGTCAGCATTTCCAAGCCCGCCAGCGACAGGCCTTGCATTGATGTCTCGAAGGCATCCTTGAACTTGCGGTATCGCACCTTCACGTTCGGGACGGCGGCCTTGATGGCGTCCGAATCGATGAGCGCTTTCAGCGCGTCGGGAGCGGCAAGCTTGAGATGCTCAAAATTGACGATGACATCCATCTTCGCCTTTTCAGCCGCTTCTCTGATCCGATTGATCAGTTCATGGACATTAAGGTGATCCAAGGCTCCTTCGAGGTCCATGAACAACGCGGCGAATTTGTCGTGCCGCTTCACTTTGATATTCAACGTCAATTGCTGTGCAGAGGGCGCTTTCGGATCAAACCGCTGCTTGAGCGCATGCAGCGCG
This sequence comes from Nitrospira sp., assembly GCA_025935475.1. GTDB lineage: Bacteria > Nitrospirota > Nitrospiria > Nitrospirales > Nitrospiraceae > Nitrospira_C. The sequence goes on from JAICVE010000095.1 coordinate 839, forward strand.
CTGGGAATGAGTTGATCCGGATCCAGCACGGGCAACTTTGCCTGCAGATTCTTGAGCACGGAGGCAAGCGGAGACAATTTCCCCTTCGGACAGCTCCGCTTTACCAGTTTGCGAAATTCCCGGTTCATCTCCCATCGGGCGACCAATCGCTGCTTCGTGCCGGCCAGGCGGTACCAGATGTTGGGCAGGGAATAGAACTGATGGTTCGCCCAGTGAAACCCTTCTTGAAGCTGTTGCGGGGTCATCCGGCTCGGCTGAAACACCACATGTTTTCCGTCGTACTTAGACCAATCCCGGTCGAAAATGCGTCCGGCATTGTTGTACCGGTCGAAGAGCGCCGTTCCTGGCAGCGGCGTGAGGACGTTGAAGTACGCGAGTTCGACATGGTTTTTCGTCAGGAAATCGACGGCCCGCTCGAACACCGCTTCGTCGTCGTTGTCGAATCCGAAGACGATACCCGGATTCACCATGATGCCGTATTTATGGAACATTTTGATCTCTTCCGAAAACTTCTGGACGCGATTGAACGGTTTGTTGGTTTCATCCAGACAGTCTTCGTCGAGCGATTCCATCCCCACGAATACCGAGACACAGCCGCTTTCGGCAGCCAGCTTGACCATCTCCTCGTCGTCACCCAGAAACAGCGTGGACTGGCATCCCCACTTGAGCTTGAGGGGCTTGAGCGCTGTCCAGAGCTCACGGCAGTAGGCCCGGTTGCTGTTGTGCAGGTCGTCGACGAAAGCCACGATGCTGCCGTCTTCGATGCCCACTCGGATCTTCACGGTCGCCAGGAAGGCGCGCCACAGCGGTTCATCGCGGATGCGTTCGACCAGTTCGCTTCGAACCCACCGCTGCACGTTCGTTAATTCTGTCACCACTTCATCGACCGGCCGGCGCCTGGTCGTCTTACCGTTAAACGGAGAGACGCTGCAAAACTCGCAATCGAAGTGGCACCCTCTGGTCGTGAAACTGCACTGCCGGGTCATGTAGGAATCGGGGCTGAGCAATTCGACGCGGGGACTCCTGTAATGCTCCAGCGACGGAAACGCGGTCATCTTATAGACGCGCTGCATGGCGCCGGCTTCATAATCCGCCACCAATCGAGGCCACAAGTCTTCGGCCTCGCCGCAAACAATCGCATCTGCGTGCTGAAGAGCTTCGTCCGGACAATAAGTCGGATGCACGCCGCCCATGACCACAGTTTTGCCCCGCCTTCTGAACTCCTTCGCGATCTCGTAGGCCCGCGGCGCATAGCAGGTCATGATCGAGAGACCGACCATGTCGCAAGGAGTATCAAAGTCGATGTCTTCCACCGCTTCGTCCACCAGGTCGACGTCCCAAGACTCAGGGGTATAGGCCGCGATCGTGGGTAGGCTCAGCTTCGGGAACCAGACGGCTCGCCTCTCCGAAGCTGTGAGATGATATTGGTTATTCCGAGGATAGGGGTCCACGAGCAGGAGCCGCTTACCGACTTGAGGCTTGAACGGTTGTCCATGTCGCGTCGGTTGTATCAATGCCATCGGTTCCTCCTCCACTTCAGTATAGGTCTTATTATAGTCTTACAGAGGCGTGTAACGACTCGATTCGTTGTTCACGCAGCTACCGGGTCCCCACCGGCTGCAACGGCGGGAGATCCACATCCTGGCCCAGCGATTCAAAGGCAGGTTGGGAGTCTTCGGTTTCACGTTTCGCGGCCTCGGCATCAAGCCTCTTTTGCTGCTCGATCGTAAGCGCCACCCCAACATCCTCGGGAGGAATCGGCGATCCGATGGTCCCGCAGGCTGTCAACCACAAGATCGCGAGCCCCGCCATGATGATCTTCACGATAACATCCGTTCAAGCTGTTTGATCCGCTGATCGACCTGCCCTCGGGCCGTCCCGCCGATCTGGGATTTGCGGGCGATCGCCGCCTGCACCGTCAATCGCGCGAAGACGCCTTTGTCGAAGCGGTCGGAAAACTGACGAAGTTCCTCGAGCGTAAAGGACGTGAGTTCGCGTCCACGCTCCTGCGCGGAACGCACCACCCGGCCCGTGACGCCATGGGCTTCTCGAAAGGGCATGCCCTTACTGACGAGATAATCCGCCACTTCCGTCGCCAGCAGCCCGCCCCCTTGAACGGCCTGCCTTAGGCTCTCCCTGTTTACTTTGAGCCGACGCATCAGTTCCGTCAAGACTTGAAGTGATGTCGTGACGGTGTCCAGCGCATCGAATAAGGCCGGCTTGTCCTCTTGCAAGTCCCTATTATAGCTCAAAGGGAGGGCCTTCATCGTGGTCAAAAGATTGATCAACTGGCCATACACTCGGCCGGTTCGCCCGCGGATCAGTTCCGGCACGTCGGGATTCTTTTTTTGCGGCATCATGCTGCTGCCGGTGCAAAACCCCTCGGGCAGGTCGACGAACTGGAATTCCTGCGAAGACCACACGATCAGCTCTTCGCTCAGCCGCGACAAATGCATCATCGTAATCGACAGCGCTGCCGCAATCTCGATCATGAAGTCACGGTCAGAGACGGCATCCAGGCTATTGGTCGTCACTTGGGGAAACCCTAGGAGGCTTGCCGTATACCGACGATCAATGGGGTAATTGGTGCCGGCCAGGGCCCCGGATCCCAGCGGCATCATGTTCAATCGTTTCTGCGCGTCCTGGATGCGACCCTTGTCGCGCTCGAGCATGTCAACGTACGCGAGGAGATGGTGCGCAAAGAGGACCGGTTGGGCCCTCTGCAGGTGAGTATAGCCAGGCATGGCGACCGTGCGATGCGCTTTCGCCTTGGCCACCAGCACGCGCTGGCACTCCTGAAGCCGCTTCGCAAAATCTTCCAGCTGACCGCGCAAGTAGAGCCGGATATCCAGCGCGACCTGGTCGTTGCGACTGCGTCCCGTGTGCAGTTTGCCCCCCAGGGGGCCAATCAACTCCGTGAGCCGCCGTTCAACCGCCATGTGAATGTCTTCGTCCTGAGGCGCAAATTTAAATCGGCCTCGATCCAGCTCGGTTTTGACGGCTTCGAGGGCCCGCACGATCGTCCGAGTCTCGCTCGACTTCAGGACCCGCGCCTTCTCCAACGTCTTGCAGTGGGCGATGCTGCCCTGGATGTCCTGCGCGTACAGCCTGCGATCGACGGCCACCGAAGCGGTGAAGGCTTCGACCAGACGGTGCGTCGGTTCCCGAAATCGACCACTCCAGGCCTTTCGATCCGCAAGACCGTTTCCTCTCCGCCCCTTGGTCATCAGGACGATGCCTTCTTGCGCTGCGCTCGTATCTTCAACCGCAGTGCGTTTAGACGGATAAAACCCTCCGCGTCTTTCTGGTTATAGACCTCATCTTCTTCGAAGGTCGCGATGTCGAGTCGATACAGCGAACGCTTCGATTTGCGACCCGCCAAGGTGCAGCTACCCTTGTACAGCTTCACCCGCGCCGTACCAGTGACATCCTGCTGCGCTTCGTCGATCGCCTTTTGCACCATCTCGCGCTCAGGGCTGAACCAATAACCGTTGTAAATCAGATCGGCATAGCGAGGGATCAAGCTGTCACGGAAATGCAGGACCTCCCGGTCCATCGTCAACGATTCCAACCCCCGGTGAGCCACGTGCAGAATGGTGCCGCCCGGCGTCTCGTAGACGCCGCGTGACTTCATGCCGACATAGCGATTTTCGACAAGATCGACCCGCCCGATGCCATGCGCGCCGCCCAGCTTGTTGAGATACGCAAGCAATGCAGCCGGACTCATTTTTTTTCCGGCCACCGCCACCGGATTGCCGGCCTCATAGTCGATCTCGACTTCCTGTGGCTTGTTGGGGGCCTTCTCTGGCGACACGGTCATCTGGAAAATCTCATCGGGGGGGGATTCCCAGGGGTCTTCCAGGATGCCGCCTTCATAGCTCACATGGAACAAATTCAGATCCATGCTGTACGGTCTTGCCTTGGTTGCCGTCACAGGGATGCCGTGGCGATCGGCATATTCGATCAACTCACGGCGCGACCGCATCGTCCACTCACGCCACGGGGCAATGATTTTCAGACCGGGCGCAAGCGCCATATAGGTCAACTCGAAGCGGACTTGATCGTTACCCTTCCCGGTTGCGCCGTGCGAAACGGCTTCGGCCCCTTCCTTGAGCGCAATTTCTGCCTGGCGGCGGGCGATCAATGGTCGCGCGATCGAGGTCCCCAGCAAATAGGACCCTTCATACATCGCGTTCCCTCGCAGCATCGGGAACACATACTCCTTCACGAACGCTTCACGAAGATCTTCGACATAGACCTTCTTCACGCCCAGCTTTTGGGCCTTGGCCTTTATGGCCTGCAGGTCTTCGCCTTGGCCGAGATCGGCGCAGAACGCGATGACCTCTGCCTCGTAGGTCTCTTGCAGCCATCTCAAAATGACCGAGGTGTCGAGGCCTCCGGAATAGGCCAGCACGATTTTCTTGATCCCACGATTCATCGTCGCCCTTGTCTCCCTTTCCCCAATAGGTTCGTCAATATGGCTTTCTGCATATGCAGCCGGTTTTCCGCTTGATCGATCACGACGGATTGGGAACCGTCTAGGACCTCGGCCGTAATTTCCTCCCCTCGATGGGCGGGGAGACAATGCATGACGATGGCATCAGGCTTGGCTTTGGCGACGAGCCTGCCGTTGACCTGATAGGGCGCAAGCACTCTCAGTCGCCGGGCTTGTTCTCGTTCACGGCCCATGCTGATCCAGACATCCGCATACACGACATCCGCTTCCTTAACGGCCACATACGGGTCTTGGTCCAGTTCGATGACTGCGCCGGTTTTGGCGGCTTCGGCTCGCGCCAGATCAACGACATGTTGATCCGGCTGGTAGCCAGACGGACACCCGAGCGATATCGCCATACCCATTTTGGCTGCAGCCTCAATGAGCGAATTCGCGACATTGTTGCCGTCGCCGACATAAGCGATCTTGATCCCTTTGAGCCTCCCTTTTTTCTCCTTGATCGTGAGGAGATCGGACAAGGCCTGGCATGGGTGGCTGAGGTCGGTCAGACCGTTGATCACGGGCATGGTGGCTTCGCGGGCCCATTCCTCGACTGTGCCGTGATCATAGGTGCGGATCACGATCCCGTCCAGATAGCGGGACAGCACTCGAGCGGTATCGGCCACGCTTTCTCCGCGCGACAGCTGGATGTCAGCCATCGGCAGGACCAGCGCATGCCCCCCCAACTGATGCATCCCCGCTTCAAACGATACTCTCGTCCGCGTTGACGGCTTCTGAAATAGGAGCCCGAGGGTTTTCCCTTTGAGCAGAGTGTGTGCGATGCCATGGCGCTGCTTCTTCTTGAGTGCAGCCGCCAATATCAGCAGGCGTTCCACCTCGCCTTTGGGAACAGCCGCGACATCCAAGAGATCCTTCGCCAGCCGGGTTGTGCGCTGTGACAGTGGTGTCATCGGACGCCGGTCTTCAATGTGCGGCTGCCTGAGCGGCATGCCGATCAAAGATGTGTGACAGAACTTCCAGCAGGCGGTCGACTTCCGGTTGTGTGATGATCAGCGGTGGAATCAAACGAAGCACGTGTTCTCCCACGGCGTTGACGAGGAACCCGCGCTTTAGGCAATCGGCGACGACGGTTTTCGCATCCATTTCGACTTCCATCCCTTGGAGCAGCCCCAAGCCGCGCACATCCCGCACGAGGTGGTGGCGGTCCTTGCACTCGGACAAGCCCTTGCTCAGGTACTCGCCCATCCGCCGCGCCTGGTCTAGCACGCGGCCGTCGAGGAGCACACGAAAGACCGCTAGTGCCGCAGCACAGGCCAGTGGGTTCCCGCCGAATGTGGACGCGTGCGAGCCGGGGCCGAATGCTTTCGCGACAGGCGCCTTTGCCAAACAGGCGCCGATAGGCACGCCGCCGCCCAATCCCTTCGCCAAGGTCATGATGTCCGGCTGTACGTTCAACTGTTCATAGGCAAAAAGCGTCCCGGTTCGACCCATCCCGGTCTGTACTTCGTCGAAGATCAGGAGAATATCGCGTTGCGTGCACAGCTCACGGACTGCCTTGAGGTACTCGCGGGAAACGACGTGGACACCACCCTCACCCTGAATCGGCTCCAGCATGATGGCGGCAGTCTTGTCGGTCAGCGCGTGTTGCAGTTCGGCCAGGTGATTGAAGGTCACGTACGAAAACCCGGGAACGAGCGGCTCATACCCTTTCTGCACCTTCTCCTGACCGGTGGCGGTCAGTGTCGCCATGGTCCGGCCATGGAACGATTGCTTCATCGTAATGATCTCAAACCGGCCGGCCCCGTATTTGTCGTGCGAGTAACGCCGTACGAGCTTGATCGCCGCTTCATTGGCCTCTGCGCCGCTGTTGCAAAAAAAGACCTGGTCGGCAAACGAATGGTCCACGAGCATTTGCGCCAGTCTTACCTGCGGCTCCGTGTAGTAGAGATTTGACGTGTGAATGAGTTGCGCCGCCTGCTTCTGGACCGCCAACACCAAGTCGGGATGTCCATGACCAAGAAGGTTCACGGCAATGCCCCCGACAAAATCCACATATTCACGACCCTCCAGATCATAAACTTTCGTCCCCCGCCCCCTCACAATGGAGATTGGCTGACGTGCGTAGGTACCCATCAGATATTGATCGGCGCTCGCTTTGAGCTCCTCGGTCGGCATGGCAGACGTATCCCCTTGTAAAGTAAGGGAACCTAGCACATGAATGCAGGTGAAAGCAAATAATCGGGTGGTGGAGCGTGAAGCGGGCGGCGGGCGCGGTGTCACCCGCGGTTATGGTACTCTCTGATCAATGAAGGCCTGTATTCAGTGTCAGCAGCAGAATCAAGACGACGCAAATTTTTGCTATCAATGCGGGAACGACTTGGGAGTCTCGAACGCTGCTTCCGCCACATCGACGCCCTTTTCCAGTCGCACGGACGAGGATCTGTGGCGTGATTTCATCGGTCCGAACGCAAACCGCTATCTGGAGCAGTTCAGGAGATTCGGCTCCCCCCAATCGCCTCGATTCGCGCTCACGTGGAACTGGCCGGCCTTTTTGTACGTCTCGTTTCTCTGGTTTCTGTACCGGAAAATGTATCTGTATGCGGCGGTGTACGCGATCGGCCCTATGGTCTCAACCTACCTGACGGGCGATATGACGAGCGGGATCGTTTGGAGTGTGGTTGCCGGTGCAACCGCCAACTATGTGTACTACTGGCATTGCCGTGAGAATATTGCTGCCATCAAACAACACGCCTGGAATGATCCGATCCAACAGCATGCAGCATTGAAGGAAGAGGGAGGCGTGCAACCGTACGTCATCTGGGTAGGCGTCGTATTTTATCTGCTCTTCTCGCTGACGATGTTCAAAATGCTCCAAGATGGCGCCCTGGATGGCGACAAGGTTCCGAAAAATCCGGCCAAGACGGCTGGCAATGCCGAAGCCGTTCGCGTTACGGTTGGCGCTGTCGCTGCCACGTGATCCAAGCCTGAAACCAGCTCCAGTCCTGCTCGTACGCCGCGCCTCCGGAATCCGCGGCCTCTTGTTTTTGCTCCAATTGCGTATACGTGCGCGGCCAGTTTTTCTGCCACCAACTCTTGAGTTCATCAGCACCATAGGCCTGCCCGTTCGGAGCAATGATCCCGGCTGCCGTGCAGAGCGGCGCAATGAGCGGCCAGTACCGGTCCTTGCCCAGCCCAAGACTTCGAAAATGTTCCCGCTGCAAGAAGACCACCCAGAGTTCAGCACTGTGCTTCTTGTTGTGCTTGAAAGGCTGTGTTTGTCTCAAGGGCACGGGGTCGAATGCCTTGACGATCGACGTATAGTCGGGTCCGCCATAGCTGCCGGCCGCTTCGGCAATCCCTTCGAGGATGCTCGAGAGCTCCAATTCGGTCACGGGCGGAGTCCCCATGCTCTGGCCGGAGAGACTGTCGGACATTGGGTTGGGCGTCGTGAGCAATTCGATCAAGGGTTTGAGTTCTCGCAGCCTGGTCGCCGCGGCCTTGAGCAGCTGCTCCGATTCGAGCCAGTAATCGGCATCGTTCTTGGTGAGACGCTCCCGGCCGGCGGGGGGCAGCACGGTGGGCACCCAGTACCGCATCAGGACGAACAGCAGGTAGTCGACTTGCGCGCCGACTTGTCCGATACGATCGAGCAGATCGCC
>JAICVE010000445.1 GCA_025935475.1 Nitrospira sp.
CGGGCCAGGCCTGCTATCCATCTACGAATATCTCCGTGATGCGAAGAAAAATGAACCGACCTGGCTGGCGGAAAAAATTAAGGCCGGCGATCCGGCGGCGGAAATCGCGGAGGCGGGACTCAAGGGCCAAGCGGAAATTGCCAAACAGACGCTGGATCTGTTCACCTCCATCTATGGAGCAGAAGCCGGGAATCTGGCGCTGAAGGCGATGGCGATCAACGGCGTCTACCTCGGCGGAGGCATTGCACCAAAGCTGTTGCCCAAGCTGAAAGACGGTACGTTCATGAAAGGATTCACCAACAAAGGGCGCTACAAACGATTGATGACCCAGATTCCCGTCCATGTCGTCATGAACCAACATACCGGCCTCCTTGGCGCGGCGGCGATGGCGGCACGGCTCGCACAACCATGAGCGGCTCGGATCTCGAGAGCTTCAAGAAGGCGGCAGCGCTCGCAGCAGTCGAATATGTGAAGGATGGGATGGTCGTCGGCTTGGGCACAGGTTCCACGGCCAAGCACCTGATCATCGCGTTGGGCGAGAAGGTCAAGACCGGGCTGAAGATACGGGGGGTGTCCACTTCTCAGGACACAGCATCTCTCGCCGCACGCTATGGGATCGCCTTGAACGACCACGAGCCTCGCTGGCGGCTTGATGTCGCGTTCGACGGCGCCGACCAGGTAGATCCCTCGTTCAACCTCATCAAGGGCGGGGGCGGTGCCCTCTTAAAAGAAAAGATCGTGGCCGCTTCGGCCAGGCAATTCGTGGTCATGGTCGATCACACCAAGCGTGTGCCGGTGCTCGGAGGCTCCTTTCCGCTGCCGATTGAAGTCGTGCCGTTCGGTTGGGGCAACACCGCGAGGCAGATCGAAGTGCTCACCCAAAGTCTGGTCGTGCTCCGCGAGCACAGCGGCGCGCCGTTCCGTACGGAGTCGGGCAACCTGATCATCGATGTGCATCTCGCAACCATTGACCGCCCGCAAGATTTGGAAGTTGCCCTCAACTACATTCCCGGCGTCGTCGAGACCGGTTTGTTCGTGGATCGTACCGACGTCTTGATCGTGGGAACGCCGCAGGGAATCGAGACCCACAACGTCAAACGGACATGAATGGTGATCGAGAGACGTGAGACGCTCCGACGGCTCGCCAAGAGTCTGGGACTCCTCTTGGCCGCTCCACTGATCACACTACGGTCCCTTCAGGCCACGGTCCACGCCGCCACAGACACAGCCGATGGTGAACACATGAATCAGCTTTCTCCGACTGCCGACGATCCCTTTCGCCTGCCGCGCCATGTCCTTCCTGTCCGATACGAACTGCGGCTGGAGCCCGACTTGGCCGCCGCGGCTTTTCACGGCCATGTCACCATCGCGGTCACGGTGGTTCGCCCGACCGATGTCATTATCTTCAACTCGCTCGAATTGACCATCGAGAACGCCGTCGTCGAAGACGCAGCCGGCGGCCGGCAGCCGGCCTCTATTGCCCTTGACGAACCGTTGCAGCGATGCAGGCTCACGGTCGCTCAACCGTTGGCCCCTGGCCAATGGCGGCTGCAGATTGATTTTCGCGGTACGCTCAATGACAAACTTCGAGGGTTCTACCGGAGCACCTACAAGGATCGGAACGGCTCGACGCAGACTCTTGCGGCAACGCAGTTCGAAGCCACCGATGCCCGGCGGGCATTCCCCTGTTGGGATGAACCGGATTTCAAGGCGGTATTTTCGACCACGCTCGTCATCGATCCCGCGCTCAGTGCAGTCTCCAATAGCGCCGTCCTGTCGGAAACGCAGGAGCGCGGAAAGAAAGTGGTCCGGTTCGTCGATACCATGAAGATGTCCACTTATTTGGTCGCGTTTGTGATCGGGAGGATAGAAGCCAGTGCTCCGACCTCGGTCGGAAAGACGACGCTCCGGTTATGGACGGTTCCCGGCAAGAAACATCTCACCGGGTTTGGACAGGACATTGCGACCGCATCCTTGCAGTTTTTCGAGCGCTACTACGGCATTCCCTATCCCGGCGACAAGCTCGATCTCCTGGCCATCCCGGATTTCGCTTCCGGCGCCATGGAAAACCTGGGTGCCATCACCTTCCGCGAAACCGCCTTGCTGGTGGATCCGCACAGCGCGACGCACGGGGAACTTGAGCGGGTGGCCGACGTCGTGGCGCATGAGAACGCGCACATGTGGTTCGGCGATCTGGTGACGATGTCGTGGTGGAATGGGCTGTGGCTCAACGAAGCCTTTGCGACGTTCATGGAAATGCTCGCGGTCGATGCGTGGAAACCCGAATGGAAGCGCTGGAATACGTTTGGAGTTTCGCGGGCGGCGGCCTTGTCGGTCGACGGTCTGCACAGTACGCGTCCGATTGAATACCCCGTCCGGGCGCCGAAGGATGCCGAGGCCATGTTCGACGTCCTGACCTATGAGAAAGGCTCGCTCTACGCCACGTACGTTCCCAACGATCCCTATATGGGGAAGTTCGTGCTGATCCGGATCGCCGATGGGGGCCTGATTCCGGGCCTGTTCGAGAAGGGGGCGATCTACGAGGTGATCCGCGACA
>JAICVE010000384.1 GCA_025935475.1 Nitrospira sp.
GGACTCGGAAAAACCCACCTGTTGAACGCTATTGCCAATCATGTGGCAGAGCGAACCGACTTACGGATCGCCTACCTGACGACCGAGCAATTTACAAACGAGGTCATCAATTCAATCCGCTACGACAAGATGATGGATCTCCGGAAGCGCTACCGCCATATCGACATGCTCATGATCGACGACATCCAATTCTTGGTGGGTAAAGAACGGACGCAGGAGGAATTTTTCCATACGTTCAATGCGTTGTACGAAGCACATAAGCAAATTGTCCTTTCGAGCGATCGGTTTCCCAAGGATATGCCCGACATTGAAGAGCGGTTGCGCTCCCGCTTCGAATGGGGGCTGATTGCGGACCTGCAGCCGCCGGACGTGGAAACCAGAATCGCCATCCTTCGCAAGAAATCGGAGGACGAAGGCGTCACGTTGCCAGAGGACGTGATCCAGTTTCTCTCCAACACGATGAAAAGTAACATTCGCGAATTGGAAGGATCGCTCGTGCGCCTGGGTGCCTACGCATCCTTGACCGGTCAGACGATTACGCTCGAGATGGCGAGGAACGTCCTGCGCGATCTGATCGGCGACAAGAAAAAGATTGTCGCAATGGAGGACATTCAGGAGGCCGTTGCCGCCTGGTTTCACATCAAAATCGCTGATCTTAAGTCACGGCGCCGAAGCAAGACGTTGGTGCATCCGCGACAGATTGCCATGTTCCTCTGCCGCGAATTGACCGATGCCTCGTTTCCGGAAATCGGCCGCCTGTTTGGTGGGAAAGACCATACGACGATCATGCACGCCTGCCGGCAGATCATGAAAATCAAAGAGGGCGACAGCGGCTTGAGTCAAACGCTGGACGGGTTGAAGGAAAAGATTCTCCGGAGCTGACCGGCGTGTCGAGAGAGGGGCAACTATGAAAGTTCGCATCGGGAGGGATGAGTTGCTGACAGGGCTTCAGCGGGTGCAGGGCGTCGTGGAGAAGCGCAACACCATGCCAATTTTGTCGAACATTTTGATCGAGGCAAAACAGGAAGGCGCGGAAATCGTGGCCACCGACCTCGAGATCGGCATGCGCGGGCTCTACAAGGCGACGGTCCACAAGGCCGGCGGCATCACCGTGTCGGCGAGAAAGTTGTACGAGATCATCAAGGAGTTGCCGAGCGGTGACATCGACCTGGTCTCCAGCGAGAATAACTGGACGACGATCCAGGCCGGCAAAAGCCAGTTCAAAGTCGTCGGACTCCCCAGCAGCGATTATCCGGCCCTGCCCGCCATTGAGCGCGAAGGCCTGACGCCGCTTGCAGGGGCTGGCTTCCTTGAACTGATTCGAAAAACGCTCTTTGCGGCGGGGGACAACGATGCCCGATATATCTTAAACGGTCTGCTCGTCACGCTCATCTCCAATGAAAAGAAGACGACTCTCAGACTTGTCGGGACCGACGGGCATCGGTTGGCGGTGGCCGAGCAGGATCTTGGAAAGGCCGGCGCCAAAGGGGCCCCACAGGAAATCAAAGCGATCATTCCCAAGAAAGCCGCGCACGAAATGCGCCGCCTCTTGGAAGAGGGAGGCGATGGCGAGCCGCTCATTGGGTTCACGAAAAACCTCATGATCTTCCGAAAAAGCGGCCTGCTCCTGACGTCCCGCTTGATGGAAGGCAACTACCCGAACTACCAACAGGTCATTCCGAAGGAGAGCAATAAGAAGATCGTCGTGCAGCGCACCGAACTCGAAAGCGCGTTGCGGAGGGTCTCGGTGCTGTCGAAAGACAAGGCCAATGCGGTGAAGCTCACGTGTGCGCCCGGGCGGCTCACGCTGTTTTCGAGCAATCCGGACTATGGGGAAGCCACCGAGGAGATGGCCGCGCAATACGAAGGGGAGACATTGAATACCGGCTTTAACGCGCGCTACATGCTCGATGTGTTCGACGTCATGGACGGGGAAAAAATCTCGTTGCAGATGGAGAGTGCGCTCAGCCCGTGCCTGATCCAAGAGGCGGAAAGCCCCGGTTTCAAATGTGTTGTGATGCCCATCAAAATCTGAGAGGGATATTGAATTACGGTGCTGACGCACGCCTCGCCCTTCCCTTGCTGCGGACAATCTTCGTGACCATCCTGGTACAAGTGATGAGTGTTCGGGATGTAGGAGTCTGAATGGCTACGGACGAGACCACCAAGCCCAAATCCGACAGCTACAGTGCAGACCAAATCAAGGTGCTGGAAGGGCTCGATGCCGTACGGAAGCGACCGGCGATGTACATCGGCAGCACCGGTGTCGATGGTCTGCATCACCTCGTCTACGAAGTCGTCGACAACAGCGTGGACGAGCACATGGCCGGATTCGGCGAGACGATCGAGGTCACCATCCATATCGACGGGAGTGTCACGGTCGTCGATAACGGTCGTGGGATTCCAACTGGAATGCACCCGACTCAAAAGAAGTCGGCTGCCGAAGTGGCACTGACCGTGCTGCACGCGGGGGGAAAGTTCGAGCAGGGCGCCTATACCGTCTCGGGCGGTCTGCACGGTGTCGGCATTTCCGTGGTGAATGCGCTCTCCGAGTGGCTGGAGTTGGAAATCTGGCAGGACGGCCAGGTGTTCGAGCAACGATACGAGCGCGGCAAGCCCGGCGCCCCCCTCAAGAACACCGGCATTACCAAGCGCCGAGGGACTAAAGTCCGCTTCAAATCGGACAGCCAGGTGTTCGAAACCCTCGACTTCAGCTTCGACGTTCTGGCGCAACGCTTGCGCGAGCTGGCCTTCTTGAACAAGGGTCTGTCGATCACGTTGAAGGATGAACGGAAAGAGCCCGCCAAAGAGCAGGTGTTTCTGTACAAGGGCGGCATCGTTTCCTTCGTCGAGCACCTGAACGACGCCAAAACTCCCCTGCACAAACCCATCTACGTGAAAGTCGAACGGCCGGAGATGGTTCTCGAAGTCGCACTCCAGTACAACGACAGCTATGCCGAGAATCTCTTCTCGTTCGCCAACAATATCAACACGAAAGAAGGCGGCACGCATTTGGTCGGGTTCAAGGCCGCGCTCACTCGCACGATCAACAATTATGCGAACGCCAATGAGCTGTTAAAAAAGGA
>JAICVE010000280.1 GCA_025935475.1 Nitrospira sp.
AAGTCGACAGGGACAAAAAGCCAAGCGGATAGGCTCCTGTATTGGAGTCATGTGTAACCCTGCTCCGCTGAACCGCTCGCGCAAGCGATGGTGCGAGTGAACACGCCTTCCTGACTCGCTAGAAAAGTCTGCAACGATCGTCCGTCGCGGAACATTCTTGGACCACGATATGAGGACAATTCATACAGTGCTACAGGACATCCCAGCAGGTGCCGGACAATCGGTGTACCGCTGATGTGAACTTTTACATATTGCTTACGCATCGTTCATTCGCTCTTTTCGAGACATAGCGTTTCACCGCCTCCCACAGATGCCGGCGCATCATCTGAGCAATGGCACAGCGATTGCTTCGTTTCACGTCGACATCCACCACCAACCCGCAATGCACCTGGACGTAGAGCGGTAACTGCGTCAACCATCCACAACGAACAGAGAGACGCCTGATGGCTTCATCAGGCTATGGGTTTGTTCCGCTATGAGCAGAACATTAAGGAGTATTCATATGAACTGGCTACACGCCGGAGCTGCCGTTCTCGCTTTGTGGTCGACGACTGTATGGGGAGCCTCACTGACATGGGATGACAATAGCGCGTCCGATCTCGCGGGGTACCGGGTCTACCAGTGCAGTCAACTACCCTGTTCGAAAGCATTTGGGACGGCGACACCGCTTGCGACGCTGGGGAAAGTGACGAGTTTCAATATCGGAACACCTGCGGTCGTTCAGCACTATCTGGTGACGGCCTACGATTTTGCACAGAACGAATCGGGGCCGAGCAATGTTCTGACCTATTACCCCCCGAGTGCTTCGCCAATACCTGCTGCAGCAGTGAGCCTGGGAGTCGCTGGCGCGCCGAATCTCCCATTCAATGGAACGACCGCCCGGGTGACGGTGGGGATGGCCGGCACGAGGCCGACGAAAGTAGAGCTCTCCCGGGATGGCAACCCTCCGTTCGCGGTGTGGCCGTCGGGCACATTTTTTACGTTGTCGTCAGACGGTCAGTCGTTGACAGGGAACTGGTGCATTTCAAGTTCGTGCTGGGGCAATGTCGCGGGCGAACACGTGCTGAAGGTCGTCGCGACGTATGCCACCGGGGCAACCTCCTCCGCTGCCGTGACGCTCAACGTGGATGATCTGTCTCTCTCGGTCCCGAATGCTCCAAGTCTTCCGTTTCACGGGACCACCACCGCGGTGAGGGTGGGAATGGCCGGCACAAAGCCGACGAAAGTGGAGCTCTCACGGGACGGCAATCCTCCGTTCGCCGTCTGGCCGTCGGGCACATTTTTTACGTTGTCGCCGGATGGCCAATCCTTGACAGGGAACTGGTGCATCTCAAGTTCGTGCTGGGGGAATGTCGCAGGCACGCACGTGCTGAACGTCGCCGCGACCTATGCGACAGGAACGACGGCCTCCGATGCCGTGATGCTCAACGTGTCCGACTTGTCTTTGGCGGTCGCTGGAGCTCCGAATCTTCCATTGCACGGCACGACCGCCCGCGTGACGGTGGGGATGGCCGGCACAAGGCCGACGAAAGTAGAGCTCTCACGGGATGGCAACCCTCCGTTCGCGGTGTGGCCGTCGGGCTCCTTTTTTACGTTGTCGCCAGACGGCCAGTCGTTGACAGGGGATTGGTGCATCTCAAATTCATGTTGGGGCAACGTTGCAGGCACGCACGTGCTGAACGTGGTCGCGACCTATGCCACAGGAGCGACAGCCAGCGCAGCCGTTAAGCTCAACGTGGCTGATTAAGGGGCGTCCCGCGCATGCAGATGACCAGCTCACCACTGTTGGGCCCAGGTGGGAGCAGGAACGGGATTCGGATCGAGGAGAGCCAAATCCATTTCGAAGACGGTGTGTTCAGACCCCGCTCCCCCCTGCCGCACCTGGACCTTGCCGGTTCGTGTCGCGACCAGCAATCGGCCGTTTTCATCCCAATCCGCCCACTGAAGATCGTCTAGGACTGTTAGTTGGCCGTCTGCTTCCAGTGAATATTGGACTCGCAGGCCATCCACCGCCTGTTCGGACGCGAATTCACCCCCTGCATGTCCTGTACTCTCGACACAAAGAAGTCGGTGACCGCCTGGTTGGCGCTTCTGCATTCGGGCGTTTCGATATTGATCCCACGCATCTCGCGGATCGCGCGGAGGAGAGTCCGGCGCTTCTTCCCAGCCACGCCGTCGCTCGGTCGCGAACTGCACCGCGGGGATGGACTGCAGCCTGTAAGGAATCGGCAGATCCAAGACTTCTCGCGCAGGCGTCGCACTCGCGTCCGGTGTGAAGAAGTACCCGCGTGTCCAGGTGCCGCATGTCGCAAACGCATGCAGGGCCGTCAGCCAGGGGAGCTTGGAGACCGCCACGTAGGCTTCGCCCAATTCCCACGTCGCACTCGGTTTATGCGCGAAATAGGAGAGGAAACGGCCATCGGGTGAGAGATCGCAACGGCGGGGGAAGATCCGGCCGCCGAGCCATGCGCCGGATTCGTACGTCAGGCCCGCAAGATCCCATCGCCCGACATGCGACCAGTGCGTCGGCCCGCGGCGAAAGACGGCGACGATAGGGACCTCCAAAGCCGGAATGCAGTAGATCCGTGGCGGCACAGGAACGGTCACCGGATCCTCTGCTGATCAGGAGCGAGTTCGATGGCGAGATCGTTCCAGCAGAGTGCGGCGGCCAAGTCAGCCGCTGTCTTTCCGGCGAAGCCGGGCGCGCCTGTCCCCTGGAGCGTCAGATCTGCCCCGGCGTGCGCCAATGCCCGTGCAATCTCCTTGTGACCGGCAATCACGGCCAGCATCACGGCGCTGAGCCCAAATTTGGCTGTGACGTTGAGATGGCAGCCATGGTCGATCAACAGTTGCACCAAGCCCAGATGGCCCGCTTGGGCGGCGAGCATCAAGGCCGTTTGCCCATGCCGATCTCGTGTATTTGGATCGATGCCGCGAGAGAGGAGATCTCGCACGATGCCGGCGTCGCCCCGCCGAACGGCATCTTCCCAACAGACATCCATTCAACCGACTCCAAGCGAGCCCATGTTTTCTTTTTGGACCATCCGGGTAGGATACGTCAATCTCATTGAGATATCGACAAGAGGAAGCCGTTCGACTATCGAGCTGATGATCCTTTCATTTAGGAATAGGAAGCGGAGGACGAACGATTTTCCGACGCGCAGCTAGAGCAATCGTTGACTCGGGCGTTCCCCAAAGCCTAGCCTAATGCAGCAGCTCAAGTTGGGAGGGTGCAGCCATGGCGTGGGGAGAAAATGTCAATTCGGGAGACGAAGCGGAGAGAATCGCGGCGGTGCGTGAATATTTCTACGAACAGATTCCCAATGCAGAGATTCGGGATTCGTACGATGCCGGGAGACTGGCGCAGGTGTTTCGAGTCGAAGCGAGCGACTTCGGAGGATTCCGGGACGCGGTGATCTCGACCGAGTTTTTGATGGAACATCCGTCGAATAAGCTGGCGAAGGTGTTGAAGGGCTGGCGGGTTGCGGAACATCTGCGGTCGATGAAAGGCACGGAGGTGCTCGTCACAACCTGGGGAATCGAAGAAAAAAAAGGCTGAACAGGGGGTTCACCGAATCGAACCGGTGGGAGGATTGCCATCATGAAGAACGTTGAGATGACGGTCGAGGGAACGACGCTGACAATCAGGGTGGATCTCTCGAAGGAGTTTGGACCCTCTGCATCGGGAAAGACCATCATCATTGCGTCGACCGAAGGAAATGTCACGATTCCGAATCGGACGGAAAAGGTTGGGCTCAACGTCTACCGAAAGAAGCCGTGACAGCAGTGGACTGATAGTATCGGCGGGCGGATCTTGACTCCTGGGTATTGTGTTTTATATGTTGAATCATGGAAAGGGAGCCTGGCAGATGAAGCGCTCTGCTGCGATCATCTCGGTGATAGGGTTGGTGGGCCTATTGTCATTCTCCAATTTGGGAGAGGCAGGTGAGGGGCCTGTTGGCAAAATCGATTCGGCCGGTTTGAAGAACCAGGTGGTCGGCCAGGAAGCAGCCCTATCTCTCGAATCAATGACGGCCTCGAACGTTTTCCGAGACATTCCCTCCATCAGCGGAGACTACTCGGTGAAAGGGACCAGGATCATGCCCTACATTGGTGCAGGTTTTGGTCACGGCTATTCCTCAGATGTAGACCGGTCGTTGAATAGCAGCCCTTCCGGTCCAACTGATCCTGGTCTTCGAAGCCTGTTTGGGCAGGGGGTCACCCCGAGTGAATTCCAGATGGGTCTTCGCATCCCGTTCTGACCAGTCTCCCAGACACCTGACGACGTTCTGCTGCCCAATCCTGCTGCTCAGTCTGTGCATGGGAAAGGGGGTCGGGAGTGGCGAACAAGAGGAAAGAAGGAAAGAGTGCGACGTCAAAGGCATCGCTGGTGGTTCATCCTCGTATTGATCTGGCCGCTGGCAATCAGCGGATGCCACACGAGCAGGCC
>JAICVE010000135.1 GCA_025935475.1 Nitrospira sp.
ACGGCATACCTCAGGGCGTTCTCAGCGGCGAGCCCGATCATCTGCCGCAAATCGAGCAACGGCACGACAGATCCGCGGAGGTTCGTGACGCCGACCAAGCCGGCCGGCATGCCGGGGACCGGCGTGATGGATTCCACCACGAACACTTCCCGCACATTCTGTAGATCGATCGTGAATTGTTCGCCCCCCAAGGAGACGATCGCAGCACGCATCGTTCCCGTTCCCGTCGTCGGGGCAGCCTTGCCCTGACCGCCAGTCTGGGTATTGGCATTCTGGGTTGCGAGGGAGGTTGCGCTCTGCTCAGCAGCCATGATGGTTATCCCAACACCCGTTTCACTGCCGCGAGCAGTTCTTCGCCCTTGAACGGCTTGACGATATGCGCATTGGCGCCCTGTTGCTGACCCCAGAACTTGTCGCTTTCGTTGCCTTTGGAGGTACAAAGAATGATGGGGATGGTCTTGGTTCGGTCGTCGTTCTTGAGGTCACGGCAGGCCTGGAAGCCGTTGCGGCCAGGCATGACGACGTCCATCACGATCAGATCGGGCTTCTCACCGACCACCTTGTCCTCGAGCTTCTCGGTATTGGGAAAGGACACCACCGTATGGTTCGCGCCTTTCAACACTCCTTCAATGACCTGTAATTCGGCGTAGGAATCGTCTACGACAACAATCTTGCTCATCGGTGCTCTCCTTGGTTCTGGTTATGAATGATGTCCCAATACCTGTGACGACGCGATTACTTCAGGGGCAGCACGACGCTGATCGCGCCGGCCAGATCCCCTTCCTTCCACCCCTCTTTGTGACCGCCCGTGATGTCCTTTCCACCCTTTGGTGCGCCATGGCAGGACAAACAGGACGCCGCCGCATACTCCGGGTCCATCATACGCAGCACCGGTCGCCCGTCGAGCACCGTGTTACGGACATAGGTCTGGCCCTTGGGGTGGCGCGGATCGTTGAACATCCGCAGCACCTCGGCTTCGAAATCATCCGGCCGGTTGTTGACGTTACGATAATCGATGCCGGTCAATTTCAACTTCACACCGGTCTTCTTGTAGAAGTTTTCTCCGGTCTTGCGGGCAAAGACGGCGGGGATGAAACCCTTGAAGCCAATGCCAGGGCGGTTGATCACCGGCTGCGACTCATCCACGACTTCCTTTTCGGCCTCGACCAACGCTAGATACAGAGGTGCTTGGGGAACGGCATTGGGAATTCTCAAATCGATTTTGGTTTTCTTCTTGAACCGCTCGATGACCTGACCGGCCACATAGTCGCCGGTAAAACCCTTGTTGGCCTTTGAAGGATCGTTGATGTTTCCCATCTGCTCCGACAGGACGCCACGCCCGATCTTCACGAGATCGATCAAGTGTTCCGCCACTTCGGCCTCGTTGCCCGCACGCACCGGGCTCGCCTGACACAGCAGAGCCACCGCCGCAATCCCGCCTGCCATCCGCCAATTCCACCATGTCGCGTTCATACCCATCCTCCTTCGTGATGTCACTTGATCGGATTCTTCGTTCCTTTTCTCATCCTTCGCGTTCATCACCTAGCAATAACTATTTTTTCGCAGTCGCTGCATGCGCCTCTCGCCGTACACAAATCCCTTTCGAAGCCTGCGCCCCACTCTGCAAAGGTTGTGCTTATGAGTCTTCGAGAGGCAGTTACGTGAATACCGAGCACAAAACACTTGGCCTTTCAGAGATTTACGTACTCTACACAGGAACATCGTTCATCCTCGTTCGTCACATGACTGTTCAGGTTGCGACAAAATGATGCCGTTTGGGCAAAAATTGGCCACTCGAGGGCTGAATCATCTTTGGCGATGCGTCCTTTCATCGTCCCGGTCCTTATTGAAACTGGCGAGAAGTGTAGCAGGCGCATCGATGCAGGCCTTGCTGGTGTGGGGCAGAGCTCAACACTGGAGAGGGAATGGTGGAGAAGGGATCTCTCAGGCTGGCGCGTGAGGGCGGTCGGCCTGACGTGAGCGGGTCTGATACCACCGGGCAGAACGAGAGAGCCCTGCTTGAACACAACGGGTCACGAGCCGTCCGATCATTGCGCCGATCTCGGTATGTGTTCCGCTGTAGCGTACTCTATGGAGGCCCTCCAGGCTGCTCGCGATGACGACCGCGTCGGTCCCCGTCCCCGTAGCCAGCAAAGATTTGCGTGCACTGCTGGGGACCTTGTATTTGATCAAGGTTGCGGTCTTACTTTCCGTGGCCACTTGCACTGCACCCACCATGGCCGTCATGGTCAATGTCGCGTTCGTGACCAGGATGATATTGATCGTGCCAGGGGCATGGCGGCCATCCATGCGCCGTATGATTGGCAGGGCTTCTCCGGCACGCACCGCGTTGGTCACACCGACGGTACAAAAACATTCGATCCAGACCGGCCCGGATTGCTCACGGTCCACAACAAGCTGCTTCATCGGGACGGCCGTCATGAGTCCGACCATCGGCATCGCGGCCTTCATCCGTACGGCCAAGCGGCCGAGATACCGCGCCGGGTCGCCCCATGTCCTCGCGACCTGACGCTTGAGCGTCGAGGGGTTGGCCGGGACTTGGTGATTGAGAATGGACCGCGCTCGGAGGATGCCTCCTCCTCGGGGAGCGGACGAAATGATCCGATGCATGCGCTTCAACTCGATGACTAACGTTCCCCCACGGATGCGATAGTCGAGGCTCTTTCTCCCCTTCATGTGTCGCATGCTATCGCCGTAATAAGCCGGCCAATGCGGCCAGAAGCCGATCGTTGTCGTGCTTCGCGCGCACCGCGATGCGAATCATACGCGCGGTACAGCCTTGCGTTGACGAACAGTCGCGGATCAGCATGCCCCGTCGGCGAAGTTCCGCCGTGATCGCACGTGCGCGAAACAACCGGGGCAGCTCAATCAGAAGAAAATTGGCGGAAGAGGGTATCACCGTCAGCCCGTGCAGCGAGGAGAGCTGCATGGCCACACGCGCTCGTTCCTTCCCGACGTACGCGAGGCAGCGCCCTGCATGACGATCGTCCACGAGTGCTGCTTCCGCAGCCCGCTGCGCCACCATATTGACGGACCAGGGCGGCAGAGACCGTCTCAATACCTCCGCGACATGTGGCGAGGATACGCTGTAGCCGATTCTCAGACCGGGCAGCCCATAAAATTTGGTAAAGCTCCGAAGGATGATGAGGCGTCCATGGGAAGGCAGTTCCGGAAGACAGGTCAACGACTCGCAGTACTCGATGAAGGACTCGTCTACGACGACCCACGCTCCCGCCCGCTCCGCGGCGCCGAAGAGCGCATGAAGATCTTGTAGCCGGCAGGGCCGGCCGGTCGGACTATTGGGATGACAAATAAAGACCGCATCGATCGCCGGCCGGGCTCGTCGCTGTCTCGACAATCGACGGAGGACCTGCTCGAGCGGAGGACGGTACTCCTCTTCTTTCTTCGCCATCACCATGCTGATTCGGCCGCCGGCATGACGAACGGCACGGACATATTCTGCATACGTCGGCCCGACGATCACGGCGGAGCGAATGGACAGCGCGCGGGGCATGACATCGATCAGTTCGGTCGAGCCGTTTCCGACGACGACACGGTCGGGCGAAATGTGCCATCGACGTTCGATCGCATACTTGAGACGATGGCAGTCAGGATCGGGGTAGTGCTGAACGAGCTGGGCCGCATCGATCAGAGCCCGGACGGCCTTGGGTGAGGGCCCCAACGGATTGATGCTCGCGCTGAAATCAAGAATGGACCCGATGGGCCTGCGCAATTCACGCGCCGCGGCGTGGACGTTGCCGCCGTGCACCGGCGAGGGACTCACCACGAGAGAGCCCCCACCACTCCCACGATGGCCATCACATAGGCTGCGGTCATGATGCGTTCGGCACGATCCACGTGCCTAGCTGACAAGGGCGCCTCGGCATCCCCAAGCACAGGCCGTTCAG
Organism: Nitrospira sp.; assembly: GCA_025935475.1. Classification (GTDB taxonomy): domain Bacteria; phylum Nitrospirota; class Nitrospiria; order Nitrospirales; family Nitrospiraceae; genus Nitrospira_C. Next base: position 3,930 of record JAICVE010000135.1, read on the forward strand.
CACGACGGCCTCCGTAAAAGTTCACGCCTCCAAGCTGGACTCCCAATGCGCCGGCCATTGCCGCTTCAGGCCTTCCGCTGTTTGGACTGGGATGCTTATGCCCATCCCGCAGCAGAATGGCACCGCTCCGCTTTGCCGATTTGGCACTCAGGAGTACGAGTCCAGCCGCGGCAGCAATCAACCAGGCCGTGATGCGTGCCGGAATCCAATTGGCGAGGTCATCAAGCCTCGCCGAGGCCCATCCGAAATCTCGATACTCTTCGTCACGATGTCCGACCATCGAATCGAGGGTCGAAACGGCCTTGTAGGCCAACGCCAGCGACGGTCCCCCGACGACCAGAAACAACAACGGTGCGATGACGCCGTCGCATGCACTTTCCGCAGTCGTTTCCACTGCGGCTCTGACCACTTCTTCCTCGGACAAGTTCTGCGTGTCTCTGCCGACGATCAAACCGACCGCGTTCCTGGCACGTTCCAGCGATCCTGATTTCAAGGCCCGGGACACCGCGCGCACATGATCAACCAGGTCTCTCCAGGCGAGCGTCGTCGAAGCCAAACAAATCCCGATCCCCTGCCCGATCCAGTCATGGACTGCCATGCCAGCCGCAATCAACATCCAGCCGACCATGAATGCCATCGCCGGCAAACCCAGCGCCAAGACCGTGCCGGCAGCGCGAAGCGAGCGTGGTGCCATCCCAAGAGCGCGCACCCACTGGTGCACATAGGCTGACAGGCTGCCCATCCACCGCACGGGGTGGGGCACGATCCGCGGATCGCCCACCGCCGCATCGAGCGCGCAGGCCGCGACAACCTCCATGGCAGTCATGACCACGTCACGAGCAACGGCATAAACAGAACGAAGCTCACTTCGATGAGCTCGTTGGTCGCGCCAAGCGTATCGCCGGTGATGCCGCCGAGAAAATGGCGGTAGAAGGCCGTGGCGACCCGGCTGAACAGACCTCCGAACAATAAGGCCACCAGCGCGGGAGCGGCTCCGAACGACCAGACCATCAGACACAGGACCACGATGGTCGCACCAAGGACGTGCCTCGCCGAGAGATGCGCAAGAAACGGCGCAGCCAGGCCTCCCTCTGCCCGTGCATAGGAGGCGCCATAGGCGCCGACGACCATACCCCATCGTCCGATGGCCGGCATACATAAGAGAACAGGAAGCCTCAGCGCCTCCGGCAAAGACACGAGCGCGCCGTAGCGCAGGATCAATGAGAGAAAGAGGCCGGTCGCCCCAATGGCTCCAATGCGGGGATCCCTCATAATGGACAGGCGATCGGAAGCGGTGCGTCCTCCGGCTAAGCCGTCCAGCGTGTCCGCCAGCCCGTCCTGATGGAGTCCACGGGTCATGGCGACCAGCACAAGAATGAGCAGCGCGGCAACCGCTTCACGCGGCAGCCATCGCGCCAGGAACACATCCGTCATCGCAAGGAGCCCCCCCAGAAGAATGCCCACAAAGGGGTACCACAACATCGACCCGGCCAATTCATCAGGAGCCGGATCATGGAAATCCCGGCTCACAGGCACCGCCGTCAGAAATTGCCAGGCACAAATCAATGGTTTCAGATGGGTCGTCACGCGTTTCGTCCCGAAACACCGGCCTCACCGAACGTCGCCATTTCCGTCAGGATCTTGATCGCGGCTTGGACGAGTCCAATTCCCAGACAGGCCCCTGTCCCCTCTCCCAATCGCAGATCGAGATCGAAGAGCGGCTTCAATTGCAGTCTTTCGAGAAGCACCCGATGGCCTCGTTCAACGGACCGGTGAGAGGCAATCATGTATGGCCGACAGCGCGGCTGCAGCCCAACCGCGATCGCCGCGGCAGCTCCGGCGATGAATCCATCCAGCACGACGGGCACGTGCGCTGCGGCGCTACCCAGGATGACGCCGGTCATTCCGGCAATCTCAAGGCCGCCGACTTTCGAGAGCACATCCAATGGATCGTGCGGATTCGGCCGGTGGCAGGCCAGCGCCCGCTCGATCACGGACACCTTCCGCGCAAGGCCGTGCTCGTCTATTCCAGTACCCGAGCCTGTCACGCCCTTGACCGCCTCTCCGGTCATGACCGACGCAATCGCCGCACTTGCGGTGGTGTTTCCTATGCCCATTTCACCAGTGCCGATCAGCCCGACGCCTTGATGAGCCGCATCGCGGGCGATCTCGATGCCGGTCATGACTGCTTCTTCGGCCGTAGTTCGATCCATCGCGGGAGCGTGAAGCATGTTTCGAGTGCCCCTCATTAACTTGCGGTGCATGAGTCCGGCGATGGGCCCGAAGTCATGGGCCATCCCGATGTCGACGACACGGACTTCGACGCCGACGTGACGAGCCAGGACATTGACCCCTGCGCCGCCTCGAAGAAAATTCAACACCATCTGCGCCGTCACGTCCCGAGGATAGGCGCTGACGCCTTCTTCCACCACACCATGATCAGCAGCAAAGGTCACCACCATGGCCCGCGGCACGGCGGGCTTGCGTTCCCCGGTGATCGCGCAGTATTGGACGGCTAATTCTTCAAGGCGGCCTAAACTGCCTTGAGGTTTGGTCAGCCGGTCGAGCCGTCGCTGCGTCTCTGCCGCCACGGTTGCATCGGTGTCTCCTATCTGCGCTAACACGTCGGTCAGGTTCATAGCGCCTCTTTTCTCAAGGGAATGAGCAATCCGCTTACGACGAAATAGGTGTCATCCGCCTCTTGGGCGACGAGACGATTGACTTCGCCGGCCAATTCCCGGAAGCGGCGCGATGCGGCGCCAGCCGGAACCAAGCCCATGCCCAATTCATTCGACACCAGCACTACCCGTCCGCCGATTCGTCGGATCAGCCGGAGCAATGCCCTTGTCTGCTCCAGGATTTCACGTTCCTTTGTCCCTCGCTCAATGTGATTCGACAGCCACATGGTCAGACAATCGACCAGCATGACGCGATAGTTCCGACTCTGTTCCTTGAACCACGTGCTCAGGTCGAGCGGCACCTCGGCCGTCACCCACTGCGATGATCTCGACTGCCGGTGCCGAGCGATCTTCATCGTCATTTCTTCGTCCAGCCCTTCACCGGTCGCCACAAAGGCACGCGGCGCTGTCTTGTCGATTCCCTTGGCGGCCAGTCGCAGCGCAGCCTCGCTTTTCCCCGACGAGGCGCCTCCAACGATGAACACCAGTTGCGACCGCCTGCGTCGGGAAGCCATCGCTTAGACTCCGTCCTCGAGAAGCCGGTCAATCAGGGATACGTCGAGGTGCCGTTCCACAAAATCGGCCAAGTGGTCCAGTCTGGTATCGAGCGAAGGCTGCTGGGTCTCGGGAAGCCCCGTCCATCCTTTTGACG
>JAICVE010000318.1 GCA_025935475.1 Nitrospira sp.
CACGAAGGGAAGTAAGGGTGAACCCCCTTCACGGACACAAGCAGCGCAGAAACACGCCGAACCGATGGAATCGCCCCGCGTGTCCACTCGGCAACCGGAACCGCACGGATCCCATGCACTGCCATCACGGGACCCGCAGCTGATGAGCAGAATCCAGCAGCGAGCCTATGTGCTGTTCCAGGCCTGCGGCTGTGAACATGGCCATGATCTGGAACATTGGCTCGAGGCTGAACGTCAGATCACCGGCTCGCTCCAGCACTCGGATCGGTAGCCGGGGCCACCGAGGGAGCGGGTTCAGCAGAGCACGAACTCATCGGAGGGTGCCTCGACGGCCCAATCGTGGACTTGGACGACGATGCGACCTTGCCGCAGCATGAGTTGAAGATCGCAATGGCGTAGCGTCTGCAGGCGGTGCGCAATCATGATGGTCGTCCGGCCGGCAGTCAATCGCTCCATGACGTCAACCAAGTCGGCTTCCGTTCCGGCGTCGAGGGCGCTGCTGGGCTCGGACATGGATGCAATGCGTCGTCGAACGACGAGAGCATAGTAATCAGTGATTCGATCGCGCGCAATCCGAAGAGAAATCCGAGGTAAAAAGGATGTAAATGTTGGAAACGATTCTCAGAACGGCTCGGACATTCTGTCCTAGACGGGGGACATGCTGTCATTCCAAGGCATTCTGGGTCGTCTGCTGCGCGTGAAAAACGAGCAAACATCTTGAAATGAGACGAACTCTATGAATGTTCAGACGGTCCGCAGATTGCACGCACGTACCACGGGAGAGGAATGCGCAGATTCGTTAGAGCATCGCGCACAGAAGAACCCTATACAATCTTAAGGAGGCGAACTATGCGGAATGGAGACTACGAGTATTACGAAGACGATGCCATGGGGTGGTCCGCCTTTGTGGCTGGCGCCTTCATCGGAGCCGGTCTGGCGTTGCTGTTTGCTCCACAAACCGGAACGGAATTGAGGGGCATGCTGAGAAACTACGCCGCGCGAGCGAAGGATGAAGCCTGGGAACGCGGACGTTCCGCGTGGGACAGCGCCGTCGAACGCGGTAAAGAATACTATGAAAAGGGTCAGGAGACCGTCCAGGAAGCCGGCCGTTCTGCGAGAGAGTACGCGCAAAGCGGCAAGGAAGCCTTGCGAGAAGCCAGAGAGAGCTCGCATCGGTCGTGATGCCTTGGGTGGAACCGGCGCCGATGAGGCGACACTCGAAAGATGCGTTCCGAGGCGGCGCCGGGCCCACCACTCGTCGAGAACTATCTCGGTTTTCCTGAAGGTCTGAGCGGACAGAGGCTCCTGGACCTAGTTGTATACGGGCGGCAGGTTGCGACACACCGGCCAACCGTCAAATGATCATCGCCGGTCGTGCAACGAGCCACCGCCGCACAAGCCTTCGATCTCGATCTCCTCGATGAACGTTTGGGCCATCTGCCGCGCAGTGGAAGGACGGGCGCGGGGTGAGGGAGCATTGGTCTGATATGGAAGCTGTCACGGTGCGGGAATCGGGAAGCCTGCGGATTGCCGCCATCGGCGATTTGCATTGCCCACGCACGTCGTCCGAGGGGCTGCGGGAGCTCTTTCATGATCTCGGCAGCGAGGCGGATGTGCTTCTGCTCTGCGGCGATCTCACCGACTACGGAAAACCGGACGAAGCGCGATTGTTGGTGGATCAACTAGGCCACGCGAGGCCGGTCCCGATGCTTGCCGTGCTCGGCAACCATGAATTCGAGTGCGGCAAACAGGATGAGATCGTGCGGATACTTTCCGACGGAGGAGTCACCGTGCTCGACGGCACCGCGATGGAGATTCTGGGGGTGGGATTTGCCGGGGTCAAAGGATTCTGCGGGGGCTTTGGCGCCCGCGCCTTGCAGCCGTGGGGTGAAGCCGCGCTCAAGCAGTTTGCACGCGAGTCTGTGGAGGAAACTGTGAAGTTGGAATCGGCATTAGCCAAGTTGCGGACGCCCTCCAAAGTGGTCCTCATGCATTACGCACCGATTCTCGACACGGTTCGCGGAGAACCCCCAGAAATTTTCGCCTTCCTCGGTTCGAGCCGGTTGGAAGAGCCGATCAATCGCTATGAGGTGACGGCGCTTTTCCATGGCCACGCCCACAACGGCAGCCCTGAAGGCAGAACGTTGGGCGGGACTCCGGTGTACAACGTCGCGCTGCCGCTTCTGTACAAGCAGTTTCCCGGTCGCCGCGCCATGCGGTTCGTTGAAATCCCGTCGGTGGCTGCGCCGGTCGCCTCCTGAGGGCCGGAGAAGGGACGTGATGAGTTCAAATGCTCAAGGTCAAGCTCAACAATTCAATGGAGCTCTGCAATCAGCTGGGCATCCAGCTGATCCAGCAATTGACGTCTACCGTGAGGCCTTGCAGTGTCTTGTGAAGGCCAAAGTTCCGTTCCTGGTCGGTGGGGCCTTCGCTTTGGAAAGCTACACCGGACGGGTTCGGCGGACAAAAGACCTTGATCTGTTCGTCACTCCTGCAGACCGTGTGCGGCTTGTGCAGCGGTTGTCGGACGCCGGCTTCCGCACGGAGTGGCGTTTCCCTCACTGGCTCGGCAAAGCCTACAAAGACGATTGCAGCATCGACATCATCTATAGCTCGGGTAATGGTATCTGCACGGTGGATGAGGCGTGGTTCCGTTACGCGCTTCCAGCGGAGATTTTTGGCATCCCGGTCCGGGTGGTGCCAGCCGAAGAAATGCTCTGGTCCAAAGCATTTGTGATGGAGCGTAATCGGTATGACGGGGGCGATATCGCGCATTTGCTGAAGGCTCGGGCTCACACCATGGATTGGGCGCGGCTCCTGTTCCGCTTCGGCACCCACTGGCGGGTGTTGTTCAGTCACGTCATTCTCTTTGGGTTCATCTATCCGGAGCAGCGGCTTCGCATACCCGATTGGTTCATGCATGAGATGATGCGACGGATGAAACTGGACATGCAGTGCCTGCCGGCAGACCGTGAAGTGTGCCAGGGAACGTTGTTGTCCTGGTCGCAGTACCTCGCCGACCTGGAATGCGGTGATTATCAGGATGCGCGCCACGTCCCTCGCGGAAAATTGACGTCAGGCGACACGCAGCACATGACGGACGTCCTTCAACGGGAAGAACAAGAGTGAAGGAGGCTCCTGTTATGCTCGACACCGCGTATCTCACCCTTGTCGGCCGGGTGCTTCTCGGCCTCCTGTTCCTCGTCTCCGGCATTCACAAGATTGCCGACCCCCACGGGACACAGCAGTACATGATCATGATGGGGATGACGTGGATGACCACATTGTTCTACATCGCCGCGGTGGCCGTGGAAGTGGTCGGCTCCTTGTCCCTGCTGCTTGGATATCGCGCACGGGCGGTGGGCTGGCTGTTGTTTCTCTTCATGATTCCCACGACGCTCATCTTTCACACCAATTTTAGCGACCCGAATCAGATGATTCACTTTTTGAAAAACGTGTCGATCATGGGCGGATTGCTGTACGTCGCCCGCTATGGCGCAGGCCGCTACAGCATGGATGCGGGGCTGGAACGGACAGAGGCTGCTGCCGCACCGCCGCAGCCGTTGAGAAAAGCCGTGCATCAATAGGCAGAGGAGGAGGCTCGCGACGGTGGTCGAGGCCTTCAGACGATGGGAGAGGGTCAGACTCCCGCAGGTATTCGGAGTACGACAACGAATGACGGAGGGTGCCTCATGGATACACGAGCATCGCTGATTGTGCTCAGTCTTCTCGCGAGTGCTGGCTGTGCTGG
>JAICVE010000159.1 GCA_025935475.1 Nitrospira sp.
GGGCACGATGAAGCTCGACGTGTCGATCGGCATTCTCTACACGACCACGATGGCGCTCGCCATTCTTTTCATCGGCCTCATGAAGACCTACAATGCCGAAGTCTATGGCTACCTGTTCGGCAACGTGCTGTCGGTGACGCCGGAGGAGCTGCGGACCATTGCTGGATTAAGTGTCGTCGTGGTGGGGAGTATTTTGCTGTTTTCGAAGGAACTGTATTCTATCGCCTTCGATCAAGAGATGGCCGAGGCCTCCGGCGTGCCGGCCAGACGGATGTTTTTCCTCCTACTCACCTTGGTGGCATTGACCGTGGTGGTGTCCCTCAAGACGGTGGGAGCGATTCTGGTGTTTGCCATGGTGCTGATTCCAGCGTCGACCGCCTACCAGCTCACCCATAGCCTTTCGACGTTGACGTGGTATTCGCTGATCATCGGGATTGTCTGCTCGGTCGCCGGGGTGCTGTTCTCTGCCCTTTGGGACATTCCTTCAGGACCTGCGATCGTCCTGCTTTCGACTCTGGTGTTTTTCATCTCCATCGTTCTCTCGCCGAAACGGTCGCGGCGGCCGCTTTTAGCCAATTGACCCCGAGATGAACGTCGTCTGATGTGCCGTCTGAGCACGGACAAAATGCCTCTATCCTGCATAGGGTGGTTAGTGAGGCTGGACAAGGGGATAACGGTATTGATTTTGCATCCCTGTCGAGAGATAAGAGAGCACGTAGTTCTCATTTCATACATAGGAGGGCTGTCATGAGTTCTGCATCGGATCGCAGTTGGAAGAGAAATCTTCTGTTGGTCATTGCGCTGCTGGTCGGTCTCGGCGCCGGTCAGGTTCGTGCGGAAGAGCCAGTGATGAAGGATGGCGGCACTGAGCCGGGCAAGGTCTACCTCGGCATGAGGGCCGGCTTCGCACCATTGACGCAGCAATTGACGGAAGGTACGTCAACTGCCGTCGGCTCGCTCGTGAATTTTCAGGCCATGTACAGTCTCAACAATTGGCTCTTGATTGGGATGATGCTTGAATGGGAGCGGCACAGTGTCAACATAGAGAGGCCCGATATTGATCTAGGACACCAGGATACCGTGTCCGTCTTGCCAACCGTCGAACTGCGACCTGTTCGCTTCGGTCCAATTACCCCCTATGTGAACATGAGCTTTGGCGTGAATGTGAATAGTTTTGGCGAAGCCCGTAATATTGCGACAATCTCCCCGAGTAATACGTTTGCGTGGCGCCTCGGATGGGGAGCCGACTGGATGATCACCAAACAGTTCGCCCTGAACGGCGAAATGGCCTACAAGCGGAACGACGGCCACGCGACCGTCGGTGGTGTGCGGGTCGACGACTGGAACGCGTCTTCGTTTGGATTCCTCTTCGGCGTGAAGATGTTCTTTTAAGATGCAGCGGCGCTGCGCGCAGAGTGTGCTACTCTGCGCGCAGCCATTGAGGGATAGGACTCACTCCTGCCGGGCCTGCCTGGATCGTGTCCACACCATGCCGGTCTGTTCCTTGGCACTGAATCCCAACTTCGCGTAAAATCCTGGCCGCCTTGTGCAGAGCCAAAAGAGTTCAACTCGTTTGAGTCGAGGATGGTTCAAGATGCGTTGCACGATTTCCGTTCCTAGCCCCTGTTTTTGATAGGCCTTGTCCACGATGACATCCCAGATGGTGGCCCGATAGGTGAAATCCGTCAGTACTCGCCCAAAGCCGATCAATTGGTCGCCATCCCAGGCGCATAACGCCACGTCGGTTTGGCGCAGCATCTCCTTCGCATCCTCAAGCGTGCGGTCCTTTGCCCAGGGCGCTTGGTGAAACAGCTTCAAGAGCTGCGAAGCTTCGACTTCCTTCTTTTCGGAAAACGTAACGGCAGTCTTGAGGGTGGCGGGCATCTTGTACTAGAGTAGGCTCCCGGTGGAAATCCTGGGCCGCGTTCTGAGCCCCTTCTGTCTGGCCGCCGGAGACCTGGCGGCCGGATGCAACATCCTGCGTGACCTAGTGTACGAGGAAATACATGGCAACGCAAGTCCGTAGCTGCCCCAAGTGCTTCCAACTCATGTGGCTGAAGCCCAGCGAGTACGAATTGCTCGATGAAGAAACGGTGCGCGCAAAATGCCCGCACTGCGGGTCCGCGGTGCGGTTTAAGTTGGTCTCTCAGGGTGAGAACGCCACCGGCCCTAAAATGGGGCACTAAGAAGGGTTCAAAGTCCTCGTCCGGCCCCATCCAACTCCGGTTTGTTCCCCGGCAAAATTTTGTGCAGTCCTGCACGATACTCGGCGATCCGCCGAGCATCCGCCTGATCGGTCGTGATTTCCTGGTCCCGTTGCATCCGTTCCAGATGATCGAGGACGGCGAGCAAGGGCTGCACGGAGCCCAGGAGCTTGCCGACTTCGAACGCCTCGAGCGATTCGACGAAGGCCTCATTCAATCCCTTATAAGCGGTTCCGGCGCTCTGATTGCGGAATCGCGAGACGATGGCTTCATAATCATCGATTGCTTCGGGCTTTGGCTTGATGCCTGTCGGAACAACGGTCAAGTGTACGATTGCCGGCAACTTGGCCGCATAGGCCTTCAGCTGGGACGAAAGGCCGCCGATCGCATCGAGGACTTCACCCGTTTGCATCGTGCCGTCCTAATCGAGTCTGGCAATGGCTGTCAAGCGTCGGACATCCGTCTGAGATCGACGCAGTGCTCGAGCTCCCGCATGAGCCGCTCCATGTCGGGTGGAGCTGGCCGCTCGTATTCGCACACTTCTTCCGTCACGGGGTGACGGAATCCCAGCGTTCGGGCATGCAGCATGACGCGACTCACTTCCACCGCATCCACGCTGCAGACCTTCCGGCCTCCGTAAGTCGGATCGCCAAGAATCGGATGACCCAAGGAAGCCAGGTGGACACGGAGCTGATGGGTGCGTCCTGTCCTTGGATAGAGAAGCACATGTGCCACGGTCTTGCCGAATCGGCGATCGACCTTGTACTCGGTCACGGAGTCTTTCGGTCGAGCCGTACGGGCCGAGAACTTTTTGCGTTCTTTGGAATCGCGGCCAATCGCCAGTTCAATGAGCCCGTGGCCTTTCTTTGGCACGCCCCAGACAAGTGCTTCGTAGACACGGGTGATGGTGTGTTGCTTGAATTGTCCGCTGAGATGCCGGTGCGCCTGATCGGTCTTGGCGATCACCATCACGCCCGACGTGTCCTTGTCTAATCGATGAACGAGCCCCGGCCGTTCCTTTCCTCCGACGCTTGAAACGGTGCCGCCGGAGACCTGGAAGTAATGGAGCAGGGCGTTGACCAGCGTTCCGGTCCAGTTTCCCGGTGCAGGATGCACGACGATGCCCGACGGTTTGTTGAGGACCAGCAGGTGCTCGTCTTCAAAAAGTACTTCCAGCGGAATCGCCTCGCCCTGCAGCTCGAGTGGCTCCGGCTTCGGGACATCCATCGTGATCTTATCGCCCGGCTTGATCTTCTGGCTGGGCCTGACGACCTGGTCATTGATCCGAATGCGTCCGAGTTCGATGAGCCGTTGGAGCCGTGAGCGGGACATGTCCCGTTCACGGTTGACAAGAAACACATCCAGCCGCTTGGGCTGCTCGCCGGCGGTCACGACGAATTCCGTAATCATGTGCGGCACACGCTACTAAAGGGGCTTGGGGAAATGCAATCCAAGAAGCCGTCATTTGCCTCTCCGTGGCCGGAGGGCTATGCTTACGATTGAGGCTGTCCTCACCGAAAGGAGGTCACATGATCAGGATCGTCTCCGTTGGAACCGTGATGCTTGCTGTCGGTTGTCTCCTGTTCGCCGTTGCCTCTCGTGCAGCGGATCCTCCGGGGATACCGCCGGAAACGGTCGCCGACTATTTGCACTCGGTGATCGAGGCCGACCGGACGTTTTATACGATCCATGTCGTCGAACGTCTGCAAAAGGGCGGCGGTACCAAGGCTGCCGAAGACTGGCGCGCCAAGAAAGACGTCCTGCCTCTCCCGGCTCAGTTTCTGATCGAAGCGAGCGAGTTGGCTACGACAACCGGTTCCAAAATTCGTTATCGGCTGATCAGTCTCTGGCCGATCAATCCCAAGAATGCGCCTGACGGCCCAACGGAGAAACGAGGGCTGGAACTGTTGCGAGATCATCCGGAACGCTCGGTGACCGGCACCGTGAAGCGCGGCAAGCAGTCATACTTCCAGGCCATCTATGCCGACCGAGCGGTCAGCTCCTCATGCGTGGCCTGCCACAACAGCCACCCCCATAGCTCCAAAACAGATTTTTCGATGCACGACGTCATGGGAGGATTGGTCATCGAAATCCCATTGGAGAGGTAGCCGACGATGCAGCTGAACGAACGGGGTGCACCACCAGTGGTTGCTGCCGGTAGATGGCGAGGGCGTGGCGGAGCGCCTCTTCGCCTTCGGGAACATGTCCAAGCGCCTGATGGAGCGACGCTAGTAATGCCCATGCCGCGGCCTCGCCAGACACGTCCCGCAGGGATTGATAGAGCGTGACCGCGCGTTTGGCGGACTCAATGCCTTGTTCCTCGCGCCTTGTCGCGCTGCTCAGGGCGGCCAGACGAATGCGCAGTCTCGCCTCGGTGGCGACTTCGGGCCGTTGCTCGAGGAGCGCGACTGATTGCTGATACTGGGCCGATGCAACGTCGGTGCGATCCAGGATCCAATTGGCGTCGCCAAGGGCCACTGATGCCGCGAGGGTCTGATCCTGGTCTCGCCTAGAGCGTGCTTCATCGAGCACCTGCTGGAGTTCCACGAGACCTCGGTCCGACGACCCCTCGCTGACATTCAACAGGCCCGATTGAATCCTCACCGCTCCGAGAGCCTGAACATTCTGCGTACGACGGTACCGCTCCTTCGCCCGCTCAAACAGCCCGGCAGCCTCCTCGCGATCACCGAACCAGAGGGAGATTCTTCCGGAAAGGAACAAGGCGTCGGCGTGAACCGGAGAGTCAGAAGTTTTGGAAAAGAGTTCCAACGCCTGACGAACCCGGACGCCGGCCTCTTGCCTTTTCCCTTGCCGCTCGAAAATCGACGCGATCTTGGTCAGGGCAACGGCTTGGCCTTTGCGCTGTTTCTGTGCGCGAAAGGTTGCAAGGGCCTGGTCATAATAGGTGAGCGCTTCAGGAAAATGGTTCTGCACGTCATGGATTTCACCGATCCTCACCAGCTCTTCGCCGCTCAAGGTTCGAGCAGAGACCGGGAGGCCCGACACCGGTGCGGCGGGAGCGATCGTCGGCAAGAGCATGACGGCCATGAGCAGGCAGCACAGGACCACGGATTCCCCTCCGCTCGCAGATGGCACGAAGAGAATACCGGCCGGCCGCCTGACGGTCAAACTGTCGAAGCTGGGAGCATGGCGAACGCTAGGATTTCCGGGCGCGCTGCGCGAGCTTCATGCGGAGGCGGGCTTTTTCAAGGCTGATTTCTGCTTCCTTGACTTCAGACGGCAGACCGCCGGCCTTTAACCGCTGCTCGGCCTTGGTCACGGCGGCTTGCGCGCGCTCGACATCAATGTCTTCGGCCTTTTCAGCGATTTCGGCCATGACGGTGACTTTATGGGGAGTGACTTCGGCATAGCCCCAGAGGATGGCCATGTGATTCGTGCGATCGCCGACGCGGTAGCGGAGCTCGCCGATGCGCAAAGTGGAAAGGAAGTGGCAATGACCGGGCAACACGCCGAACTCACCCTCGGAGCCCGGGGCGATGACTTCGTCCACTTCCTGACTCAGGAGCTGCTTCTCGGGCGTCACGACTTCCAACAAGATCTTGCCAGGCATTTCGCGTTTGACTCCGTGCCTACACCTTGATGCCCATTTTTTCCGCTTTCCCGACGACTTCCTCGATGGGGCCAACCATGTAGAACGCCTGCTCCGGAAGATGGTCATACTTGCCTTCCAGAATTTCTTTGAAGCTGCGAACGGTGTCCTTCAGCTTGACGTATTTTCCAGGTGCGCCAGTAAAGGCCTCGGCGACGTGGAACGGCTGGGACAGGAACCGCTGAATCTTCCGTGCGCGCGCCACGACCATCTTGTCGTCCTCCGACAACTCGTCCATTCCGAGAATGGCAATGATGTCCTGCAGGTCCTTGTAGCGCTGCAAGACGGACTGCACGCCACGCGCGACCTTGTAATGTTCTTCACCGATGATCTGGGGGTCGAGGATGCGGGACGTGGAATCGAGCGGGTCCACGGCGGGGTAGATGCCCAATTCGGCCAGTTGCCGCGACAAGACCGTTGTGGCGTCCAAGTGCGCAAAGGCGGTCGCAGGCGCGGGATCGGTGAGGTCGTCCGCTGGTACATAAATCGCTTGAACCGACGTAATCGAACCGCGCTTCGTTGAGGTAATCCGTTCTTGGAGTGCGCCCATCTCCGTCGACATCGATGGGCTGGGGATTGCTGGGCGCCGCGACTGGCGTCGACACTGCAACCTCGCCGCTCGACCAGTTTGGAGAGCCGTCTTGCCAGCTGATTGTCGTTGGGGACAAGCAGAGACCGTTCTTGTCGCATTCCTGTACGGCAGCCAGACGGCTGCGGGGCGTGCCACCGCTGGTGTTGTAAGCCAGTCGATACTGCCGCACCAAGCCAAACACACCGGA
>JAICVE010000167.1 GCA_025935475.1 Nitrospira sp.
AGTACTAGGGATGTTGGGGATGTTCATATTGACTATCCTCTACGGCGTGTTGGTGATGGGAATACGGTAGATTTTGTTGCCATTTCTCGATTATCGATTTGCCGTCCCGATGACTCGCAAATAAGCTGATTGAGACATCATGGCTCTATGATCCGTTACCTAGGAGGTTCAATGTGAAACAGATCTCTCTTGAGCTGAGTTTAATTCTTGCGTGTCTCATCGCTGTGGTCGCTTGTGATTCGGGGAAACCTGCCGGAACGACGACGTCAGCTGGTGCTGACACGGCCCTCATGTCTCCCGCCAGTTCACCTGGCCGGGCCGACAATGACGAGGGTGTAGGCCACTACAAGCAGGGGCACTGGGATGTTGCAACAGATTGGTTCAAAAAAGCCGTCAAGGCCGATCCGAACCTAGCCGAGGCCCACTATAACCTGGCCCTGTCACTGGATAAGATGGGGAAACATGAGGACGCCACTGCAGCCTTCAAAAAAGCGGCAGAACTAGCTCCCGCGAATCCCGCCATCAAGGATTCAGCGATCCTCAAGAAGCACTTGGGCATGTGAAGAATACGAGACTTACCGGCCAATACCGACCACCCAGAGCAGAAGAACCACAGTCAACGGCACTCCCAACAACCACATGATCACATACGGCATACGATACCTGCTCTACTAATTTTGGCGGAGATCCTTCTTAGACACATAGCCGACGGCTCCTGCGCGTAGCGCCCGAGGACGTATTGGTTTTCTAGAAACAAGTTGAAGGAGATGCTTCAGTCTTTCTCGAAGGATCGGATGATCGTCTACACTGAGGGCTTGTTTCTCACTCATTCGTTGCAGACGGAGGCCGCCTCGCAGAAGTCTTCTTCAATGCCAGGGCCAGCTGAATGATTAAAATGTTGTTCTCGATATTCAGCAGTTCTTCGGGGGTAACGGCGGCACCCTCTCTCAAGAGACGAGCCAGCCGAACACTCGATTCACTGAAGGACCCTAGTGCATCCTTGAGTTTTTGCATGGTAGCTGACAATCAATCGGCCGAATCATCCTCCAAATGCTAAGAATTTGTCTATCAGCGATCGCCTACACCACGCATTTATTTTTACAAGGTGCGAAAGACCGTTCATCGACAATCGAGGGTCATCAATGGCCTTGAGAAGACGTCAACGCAGGCAGATTGACATTACTGAGGTTCATCATAAGTTTTCGGAGTCAGTATTGGCTGCGCGTCTTCCAGCCGACAATTCACTCGACTTGTAAAGCAGGACAATCAAAACTTGATTGGGGGGTTATGCACGATGATGCAGCAGGAATTAAGCAACGTTCCGTTGACACAGGCAGCATTGGCGAACGACGAGTTCGTGGAGCAATCCTACGATCGTGTGCAACAGATGTTAATGGCAGGGATGCCTTGGCGTGAAATACTTACCTGTCTGGCAACGGCCGGCGAAAACTTGGCGGGCCAAGGCGCCTCGGTCTCAATTCTGATTCTCGATGAGAATGGTTTGCTTCGAAACGGCGCTTCACCCAACCTGCCCCAGGATTATCTGCAAGCTATTGATCGTTTAAAACCAGACGCCAACGTAGGCACATGTGCAGCAGCGGCAGCGACCGGATTGATAGTCATGACCCCTGATTTTTTTGCCGATGATAAGTGGGCAGAGCTTCGCCACCTTCCCCTCGCCCTGGGGTTCGTTGGGGCTTGGAGCATGCCGATCACATCCTCAGAGGGAAAAGTACTCGGAACGTTCGGCACCTATTTCCGAGACCGTCGTTCACCTACGCCAAAGGAGACGAAAGGCGTAGGGTTTCTCGCAAAAGCGGCGGCGGCGGTCCTTGCCCAAGTTTGATCCCTCCCAAGCTTTGCTCTGTAAGCGTTTGAATTTACCTGTAACAGAATGCATGTTTGACATCGCCTTTTACTCCTAAGTGCTTGATTCTACTTTGTCAGATGGAACCAATCACGGCGCGAACGGGTGGCACAAGGCCTCAAGCCCTTCGCCCGCCACGAGGTAAGCCGTTCTTAAAGGCCTTCTTGCATTGCCTAGAACGGATGATTAAGATACCGCTCCTATGCCTGTAACTCTCCCCGAGTTCCACCAAAAAAGATCATCCTGTACCACAATCCTCCTGATCGACGATGACCAACGGGACCTGACGTATTGGTCGGATGCTGTCAGGAAGCTTGGTAAGAACTATACAGTATTAACAGCTTTCGACCGAAAGTCTGCTCTTGCCATTTGTAAAGATCGAACGGTTGATTGTGTGCTTTTGGATCTCGACATGCCAGAGTCCGGATTCGATCTCTTGTTGGAATTGGTTCCTGATCCGAAGCACCCGAAAATAGCGGTGCTCATCCTGACTCGGCTGGTCTATCCGACGTTGTGCGAGATAGCAAAGCTTCATGGGGCGCAGGGCTGGTGCGTCAAGCGAGATACTTCGGCCGAGCAACTGGATAATGCCATTCAGGAGGCTGTCGTCTCTATCAATTCGCGGCAGTAAAAGACTGCACCGTAGTGCCAATCCCCCGACACCCCTCTGATCCACCGCGACGTGAACCTATTCATTTTATTGACTGTTTGATGTTTCTTCTGCGGACGTATCCGCGAACAACAGACAAAAAAAGGGTGCCATGCTTTCATGGCACCCTTTCGCCTGTTCGATCAGCGTGAGCCGGTTACCAGCGATCGCGCTTTCCGCCAGGACCACGGCCACCGCCGCCACCGAATCCACCGCCCCCGCCACCGGAACGCTGCTCCATCGGTTTCGCTTCATTGACCGTTAACGTGCGACCACCCATGTCCGAGCCGTTGAGGGCCGTGATCGCGGCTTTCGCCTCAGAATCGGAGGACATCTCCACGAATCCAAATCCTCGGGACTGTCCCGTGAACTTGTCGGCGATGATCCGCGCAGAAGCCACCGTGCCATGCGCTCCAAACAACTCGCTCAACTGCTGCTCGGTCGCCGAATAGGGCAACCCACCGACGTAAAGCTTCGAACCCATGTTGGGTTCCTCCTTTGATGTGACATTGTCTTGAACACGAGGAACGGGGGAAGGAGCGGGCCGAAGACGCAGGCAATGCGGCGACTTAGGTCTGACTTCCGACAAAATTCCCGGACAAGGCAACATCGATGTTGCGGGCCTTCCTCATTGAACCAGCTTCGTCGCGAGGCCCGTACGACGATACAAGAACCGTAACACAAGGGGTAGTGGTTTACAACCTTACATATGATAGGCAAGAGACTGCTATAAGTCTGGTCAGACTACCGGAAAGTGGATACCCGGCAGGAGATTACGCCGCGGCGAAGAGACACGCTAAAGATCACTATAGTGACCGGGATGCGAGCCGCCTTCGCCCGCCTTTCGGCCTGCTCAGATCATGCTGACGTGGGAAGGATAGTCTGAGATTATAGTTCCCCTTGGTATAAGTCTTCATCTCGACTTGCCCCGCTTGGTTCAAGCGAATGAGTTCGACGAGGGTCTCGTGCCAGGTAAATTCTCGGCAGCTGAACACCAACTCTTCAAGCTCACATTCAGGAGAGCGGCGTAACTGTTTGAGGACTCGCTTGGTAATGGCAGTGTGTGGTGACATCAATAAGGCTCCTTGAGATAATCCAACCGTCACGATCTACGTTGGCTGAAATAGTCATCAGCCTAAGGCATATCCGTCTCCCATTGATTGTCTGCCTTTAGGACCCCCCTGCCTGCTCAAAAGACGACACTGGGGCATTCCCGAGTCGCACAATGGCCATGGGTATAAACAAAGGGGAGAGCCACTCTCTTCACCGATGAGGGCTTGACAGGTTTCTATTGAAAACTTCAGGATTGAATTGAGGTGAATTTGTGTTCTAGCACGCTGCGCGACACCGGACTCCTGCTTGGGACAGAGGCCGCGTATGAAGGCAAAACCCCTGTTTTTCGATGTCCATACCTTTCTGGCCAAGATCGGACCAGGAAGGACGGTGATTAGCTGCCGAAAGAACAAGAGGTTATTTTCGCAAGGTGATCCGGCCGACGCCATCTTTTATATCCAGAGCGGGAAGGTCAAGCTCACAGTCATCTCCAAACAAGGCAAAGAAGCGGTCGTTGGCATTTTAGGAGCCAACGACTTCTTTGGCGAGGGCTGCCTCGCGGGCCAGTCGGTGCGCATGTCCAGCGCTAGCGCCATGTCTGCGTGCGAAGTCATGCGACTGGAGAAAGAGCACACGATCCGTGTGCTGCACGACGAGCCAACCTTTTCGGAGCTGTTTCTCACCCACTTGCTCTGCCGCAACATTCGGCTGGAGGAGGACCTGGTCGATCAGCTCTTCAATTCGAGCGAAAAGCGACTGGCGAGGGTACTGCTCTTGCTCGCCAACTATGGGAAGGAAGCCAAACAGGAGCCGGTGATTCCGAATATCAGCCAGGGGACACTGGCGGAGATCATCGGTACGACTCGCTCACGCGTCAATCACTTCATGAACAAATTCCGGAAACTCGGCCTCATTGACTACAACGGCGGATTGCACGTACGCAGTTCCCTTCTGAATATCATCCTGCACGACTAGTTTCGCTTTACTTCTTCCTCATTTGCCGTTGGACACCGTCACAGCCTTCTTCACTGCGGTGGATGATGCTCGCATGTTTCTCAGCTCTCGTGATACAGCGCCAGGAGTTGATCAAGCTGCGCTTGAACTGCGATCAGTTCGTGTTCGCCCTTTGGATGAACACGGATAGCTTGAACCCCTTCCACCGGCACCGCTTCGTCGTCAATCCAAAACACTTCTTGTTCACCTAGGAGCTTCACGGCTTCCGCGATCCAAACGGTCTTGTTGGCATAGTTCGTCCACTCTGCGTAACGAAAGTGGCTTATCAGATTGGCGTTATAGGTTACCGTCAGGAATGCTTTAACCTTCTCTTGATCCCATGAAGTCAACCAGATCACTTCAAACTGCTCAAATGCCCATTCCAACCACGTATTCACTCCAGGGCGCAACTGGAATGCGCCTTCGTAATCGCCGAACAACACACCGTCGATATCGTGAAAGAGGATAGGTTTCACGCTCACGCTAACAAGCCTAGCAGAGGATTATTAAAGGCTTGAGGGATATCCGTCAACGAATCGAGCTGTGGCAGGTGAGCATTGGGGTCTGCCTAACCTCGCAAGTCCGTGGGCCTTTTCGGCAGGTGCCATTTCTGACACTGGCCGTAACTGGCCCCCGGCGTCTGATCCCTTCTCAGTCTTCGGCGTCGAGTCTCCGTAAATAGTGGAGCGCGATGGCCGCCGTGGCCGCGACATTGAGCGATTCAATGTGTCGGCTCAGCGGAATAGTGAAACGGCATGCAACCTGCTTGATCGTGTGAAGAGAAAGTCCGCGGCTTTCATTTCCAACTGCGACGATCATACGCTTCGGAATGGTACGAATCGTCTCTATGCTGACGGTTTGGCCCTCCGCGGCTTCGGCGGCAAATAACACCACGCCCTTTTTGGTGAGGCTCGCGACATCTTCAACAATGAAGATTGGCAGGGAAAGCACAGCGCCGGCCGATGCCCGCACCACTTTTGGATTGTAAATATCTGCTGACTCGGGGGTCAGCCACAGGGCATCAATATTCAACGCTGCTGCCGTACGGATGATCGCCCCCACATTGGCGGGATCCTGCAACTGCTCCCCATACAACCCAAAGAGCCTGGATTGCCCAAACAGCATTTCCTGATTCCAACGCGGCTGTTTCACGACGGCAAGAATGCCTTGAGGGGTTTCAAGATTCGAGAAGGCGGAGAAGATGCGGCTCGAAGAGCGGAATGAGGGAATATTCAGCGATTCCCGAAGGGCGCGTTGCTGGTGGCTTTCCCGCCGTTCATACTCGGCAGCGAGGACCAAACTCTGGACGCTGGCAGGATGATGCAGGAGCACATCACAGACGGGCTTGGCGCCCTCAATGATGAAGGCGCCTTCAGCGTTTCGAGCCCGCTTATCTCGGAGGAGCTCTCGAATGCGCGCCGATTGCGCGCGCGTCAACAAGGTGGCAGGTGCGGACAATCGAGCCGTCTGCGATTACCGGCGCTTCCGGCCGGACGCCGCTTCCGCCGCACGAATCCGCTGTGCCCTCGCTTTCGCACGCTTGAGAAGGGTCAGCTTGCCGCGGGTACGATCGTCCTCATGCTGTAACTGCTCGAGTTGAGATCTGAGATGGGCCTTCTCCTGCTTGTGCAGGGTTGCACATTCTTCACGGGAGAGCTGCACCCAATCCCCGCTCGTATTGGCTCGTTTGATCCGTTGCTCCAATGATTCGCGCAACTGTTTGTTCCGCATAGAAAGGAGCGACTTCAGCGCTTGTCTCCGTCGCTGTACCTCTTCCTCTTCCGCCATGATCCCGCGAATATCTGTACCCAACATGATCCGCCTCCTTAC
>JAICVE010000084.1 GCA_025935475.1 Nitrospira sp.
GCGATCATCGATTTCTATCACGATGAGCGTTCAGGCGAGCTGGGCTTTCCCAAACGGCATCTGGTGCCACAGGAGAAGGTCGTAGAGGAAATGACGGAGGCCGGCTATCGGCTGGCGAAGGAGCACACGTTTCTGCAGAAACAATACTTTCTCGAATTTGCAACGGAATGAGCGCCGTGGAATCGGTGCCCATCTGTGCTTCAGCGCCTCGAGGCGATGAGAGAAAGAACATTAAGCGAGCTAGAAAGGACCGTTATTGTGCCGAAGGGGCCACTTTGGCGAGGACCGACTGCACCTTGAGCAGACCTGATTGGCCCGGGGTCCACTCGAAGCGAGCTTCGACGGTGACGACATCACGGTTCCGCAGCGACGTTTTTGCCCCTGCGCAGTTCGAGCGATACGCGACTTGGATGGAGCCCGTCTCATCATTTAATGTGAACAATTGAAAACATTTCTCCGTCGTCTCTCCTCTGAGATGCCGCATCTTATGATTGGCCACGATTCCAGTGACGCGCACGACCCGCGATTGATAGGACTCTGGGGCGGCAAGCAGCGATCCGACATCGAGGGCAGAACCTGCCCATGAAAGGGTCGCGGCGACGCTTATCGCCAGGACCATGATGGCGAATGACTGAAAACACACCCTCATAGGTCAACTATAGCACCGGTTTATAACTTGGCAATCAACAGGGCGGTTCCGTTCAGCAAAAGTCCTACAACGCCGCCCACGACGGCCCCGTTGATGCGGATAAACTGCAGATCTGTCCCGACCTCCCGCTCGATCGTGTCCACCATGTGAACGACGGACCAGTCACGGACCGTGGCGGTAACCAGGTCTCCGATTCGGTCGCCATGTCTCGTGGCCAGATCGATGACTACATCTTGTAAGCCGCGCTGGAACAGCGACACGAATTCGGGATCTGTCCTTAGCGTTTCGCCAAACCCGGCCAAGGCCTCACCCAGATAGGCGCGAATCTCCGACCCCTCCTGCCTCAGATCCACCAGCAACCACTGTTTCAAACTGTCCCAGGAATCGTTGAGGAATTGCAGCAAGACGTCATAGCCCAACAGCTTCTCCTTCATGGACGCTTCCCGCTGCAATGCCTGTTCAGAATGCATCAGCCATTGCGCCGCCGCCTCGAGGCGCTCGATCAATTGCTGCCTGAAAGGATCATTGGCATCATCGCGCATATCGCGTAGCAGCGAGAGAAACCACTCCACAAGCTTCTCGGCCACCTTCTCATCGAGCCGGACGAGACTGAGCAGCCGGGACCACGGCAGTTTGTCCGCGATGAGACTGGACAACTGCCCTCGATGGGCTTCCACCGATTCGCTCACCAGGGTCAGGACGTCGTTCAGCAACCGGTCTCGTTGAGGGCTTTCCAGAAAACCGGACAACATCTGTCCAATCACCGGCGAGAGGTGGAGGCCACGCAGCGTATTGGTCGCGAGATGCCGGATGAACTGCTGCATCGCACGATCTTCCGACGCCGCGACCATGCGGCCCAACAGGCGTGCCGCTTCCTGAGTCAGCGCCTGCCTGCGGCTCGGATCGAGGAGCACTGCCGTCAACTCGTCCGGAATGCGCCACGACTCGATCAGCTTCCCGATGGCATCAGGGGTCAGCAGCTGGCGTTGCGTCAGGCTGCCGAGCCGGGAGGCAATTCGTTCCTTGTTTCGTGGAATGATCTGCGTGTGTGGTATCGGCAGACCGAGCGGCCGCCGAAACAACGCCGTGACGGCATACCAATCGGCGAGCGCTCCGACCATGGCCGCCTCCGCAAAGGCCCGGACCCACCGGAGCGCCGGATACCTCTGCTCCCAGATCAGCGAGATGACAAACAGGCCGGCCATGCATATGAGCAGTCCTGTCGCGGTCGCACGGGTCCGCAGGTACTGGCGTTCAAAAGCATCATGCGGGATATCGCTCATCATGAAATACCTCTTTTAGTGCTCTCGCATGGGGTGAATGTCTCCCTTGTCTCACTCTGCGGCTTCATGTAAGGTACGCCCGCCGTTAAATGGCAGCGTATGTGGTAACAGTCTCTGTATGCCTGCTCATCGATCCCACAGATTCTGATGATTCAGCGTTGAGTTCTTCGTCTCCGCCCGCGAGGAGCGGTCAATGATCAGCACATTCGATTTGACGCTACTCGGTAGTCTGGTCTCCGCCGGCGGGCTCCTGTTTCTCAGGCATGACAAGCGATCCTATCTGAACTGGTCTTCGCTTGGGATGGCTAAGCGGCCGTGTGAACTCTCGGCGGAAAGCCGCCAGCAGCACGCTCGGTCGACCGCGCTCGCCGCCGCCCGATGGCTGACAGTCGGCGTCCTGACGCTCTTCATCGCCTACGTCCACGGCGCCGAGGAAGGCTACCTATTTGGTCCGTGGAGCGACGTCATGTTCCACGTCGTCTTCGTGTCCACCTGCTGGGCCACCACGGCGTTTCGCATGAAACAAGCAGCCGAACGGACGAGCGCAGTCCTCCTCACCCATCCTTCGCCTAGCCAGGCCAGCAGCTGAGAGCAACCGGCAGCTCAAGGCCTCACGTCAGCGACTTCGTCAACGCCCGCTGGAATTCGTCAATCGCTGTGACGACCCCCACCTGATTCTGTTGTATCCGGCTGCCAAGTATGAAGACGACATCCTGACCCAAGGCCGTGGTCAGCTCGCGAATCCGATCAACGCCTATTCGGCCGCCAACCGCCGGCATCGTGGGCATGATATGCGCCCAGGGCTGCCGACAATTCACCGCCACGGAGAGGCAGTCTTCCTCCGACATGGTATAGCCGACATCGAAGCTGGGATAGATGGTCATGTCCGCCCCGGCCAATCGAGGCAGCAACGCATACGCCACGGCCGGGGCAAGCCCTCTCCCTTCATGAGAGACGCAGGTTCCCAGAAAGGTCGGATGACTCGCAATTGGAACAGCCAGCGTCTCATCGACTGCGAGCGCACGCAGCCCATCGAAGCCGGTTACTCCAGGAGCGACCAACAGACCAGTCGCTCCCAAACGCTTCGCTTCGCCAGCACGCTGCCGCATCGAATCCAATGCTCCGCTCACATGCGCGAAATAAAGACAGTGCCGCCCTCTCTGCACACTCGTGCCGGCGATCGCTTCGGCACAACGGGCCACGCGCTCGTTGAATGGACAGAAAGGCTGATCGAGTAGGGCTTGATCATCCTTGATCAGATCGGCACCGCCACGCACGAACTGCGCTGCCAGCTCCGCAAGTGTCTTCGGCGAACAGCCCAAGGGCTTGAGGACCGCACAAACCAGCGGCCGATTCGACACCCCGACTGCCTGCCGAAGGCCAACCAAACCGTACCGAGGCCCGCCCCATGACGAGAGCAGCGTGGGCGTCAGCGTAAAGGACAGCAGACGTACGTCCGAGCGCAGACTGCTCGTTCCGAATACCAAGTTCAGAAGATCGCTGTGGTCCTTCCCGACCAGGTCGCCTGCATATCGAATCGTGGCTTCGTAGCGTCCTGCGGCAAGCGGCTGAATCTGTTCGAGACGACCGAGAATCTTGGCGCGAAGCGCAGGCGCAAGGAGATTGGCGTCCGCTTCGATGGTTTGGTCAAGACAAATGCGCTCGGCCCGGGCTCGAGCCTCGGTCTCCGGCCCCGGCACTTCATAGACTGCTGTGAGGAACTCCGTTCCCAACGGATCACGTTCTTCAGCATGCATGACAGAACCCTTATCGTCCTCCCAACCCTACATCAGTCCGGCCCGATTCGTCTCAATCAATGATGTGCCTTCTAAGCTTGAAACTATCCATCCCCGACACCCCCACTACCCTCCATCATGCCACTGCGTTATCATGCGCCCACCTCAATGTTGACACACGACGACCAGCCCGTCGTCCCCGCCGCAGTCACGCTTCCTGAAATCACCGTGAAAGCGGTCGTCCTGTCGGTCGTCCTCGCGGCAGTTCTGGCCGCCGCCAACGCGTACCTGGGTCTCTTCGCCGGCATGACCGTGTCCGCGTCCATTCCGGCCGCAGTCGCCTCGATGGCGATTCTCCGCCTCTTCAAACGGTCCAACATCCTCGAAAACAACATCATCCAGACGGCCGCCTCTTCGGGCGAAGCGCTGGCCGCCGGCGTGATCTTCACAATCCCCGCGTTGCTGCTCGTCGGCTATTGGTCGGCCTTCGACTATTGGCAGACCGCCTCGATTGCGACAGTCGGCGGCCTGCTCGGCGTGCTCTTCACAATTCCGTTGCGGCGCGCGCTGATTGTCACGGCACGCCTGAGATTCCCTGAAGGCGTGGCAACCGCCGAAGTCCTCAAGGTCGCGGCGCCCGCTGAAGGCGAGGTCGTCGACCGAAGCTACGCGGCCGGCGATTTCCGGACGCTGCTTTCTGCCGCCGTCTTGGGCGGTGCGGTGAAGTTCGGCGAGAGCGGCTTGCGCCTGTGGGCGGAATCCCTCGAAGGCGCGGCCAATATCGGCCGCACCGTGCTCTATGCCGGACTCAACCTCTCGCCTGCCTTGCTCGCCGTCGGATTCATCATCGGCGTGAATACGGCGGTCGTGGTCTTGCTCGGCGGCGTCATCGGATGGCTGCTGCTGATGCCGGTCTATGGGATCCTCGACGGACTGCCGCCGGGTAAGACCGGCTTGGCGGCAGCGATGACCATCTGGAGCGGCCAGATCCGCTATGTCGGGATCGGCGCCATGCTCACCGGGGGCCTTTGGACGTTGACGAAGCTCCGCGAGCCGGTGTGGAAAAGTCTTGAGACGCTGCGTGATAGCTATCGCGCAGCTGGATCGTCCCACCCGGCCGCCATCCCGAGGACAGAGCAGGATGCGCCGCTTCCCTGGATCGTCGTTCCGTTTGTCCTGGCGCTGCTTCCGATGGCCTGGATCTACACGGCGGTCGTGAGTAGTGTGCCCATCGGCCTCCTGATGACGGCCATCATGGCGCTGGCGGCCTTCCTCTTCTCTTCTGTCGCCGCCTACATGGCCGGGCTGGTCGGCAGCTCCAGCAATCCAGTGTCCGGCGTGACCATCGCCACCATTATGGTCGCCTCGCTTCTCCTCGTGCTGTTCATGGGCGCCGGACATCCGGCCGGGCCGGCGGCCACCCTCGTAATCGGCGCGGTCGTGTGTTGCGCTGCGGCGATGGGCGGAGACAATCTGCAGGATCTCAAGACGGGTCACTTGGTCGGGGCAACACCCTGGAAGCAGCAAATCATGCAAGTCGTCGGCGTGCTGACCGGCGCGGTCGTCCTTGTGCCGGTCTTGTCTCTCCTGCAAGCCAAGTACGGGATCGGCGAGCCGACGGCCGGCCATCCACACCCCTTGAGCGCCCCGCAGGCCACGTTGATGGCGAGCCTCACGCGTAGCGTCTTCGGCGAGGGCCTGCCGTGGCCGCTCGTCGGCTTGGGGATGCTGATCGGCATCCTCGTGATTCTGGCGGATCGTCGTCTGGAAGCGCGCGGCAGCGAATTCCGGCTCCCCGTTCTTGGCGTGGCGCTGGGCATCTATCTGCCGCTCAAACTATCGGCAGCGATTTTCTTGGGAGGCGTGATCGCCGCCCTGGCCAGCAGAGCGGCCGGAAAAAGGACTGAGCCGCCGCGGCGCGGTTTGCTGTTTGCAGCAGGACTGATCACCGGGGAAGCCCTCATGGGCATCGTATTGGCGATCCCGATCGCACTCGGCGCCTTCTGGCCTGGCCTCAATCCCGATCCCTTCCTGCTGTTCGAGGCACCTCCCCTCGGCGGCTGGCCCGGCATTGCAATCGTGACGCTGGCGGGTTGGCTGCTTTATGTAACCGCCAGGGAACCTTCCAGGAAGACAAAACGCGGTGCGGGTGTAGGCTGAAGGAAAAGCAATCCTTCAATTGTGAGGTGGCGTATGTTCAGCACTGTGACCGGCAGCCTCATCATCCTTTTCAGCATCTTGGCGATTATTGCCGTCTTGGCCCTGTTCCTGACGGCGCTGCTCAGGTGGATGTTCTTGACTGAGGAAGAGGCGGCTGAAACGACGACGGTGTACGAGCCGTCAACGGACTATGCATTACGGAAGGCCGCCTAACTGCTTCGAGGCCTATCGATCGTAGTTCTAGACTGCCCGGACTAGAACCTTCATCTAGGGATCCC
Source organism: Nitrospira sp. (assembly GCA_025935475.1). Taxonomy (GTDB): domain Bacteria; phylum Nitrospirota; class Nitrospiria; order Nitrospirales; family Nitrospiraceae; genus Nitrospira_C. Next base: position 6,107 of record JAICVE010000084.1, read on the forward strand.
CCTAGCAAGAACGGTCCGGATGTTTCTTGATGTAGTCAGACTGGGGCGAATTGGGGATCCCGAACGTTGAGGATCGCGTAGGCTTCATCCGCCGTGCGCACGACACGCAAGTTTGGGCGCGTGTCTGCTCCCTGCAGCTCGAACATCCGCCCCATCCCAAAGAGATCAGGCGTCGGCGCGATGAAGATGACCGGCCGGCTCGGATCCGGCATAATGGGCTTGGTGCGGGCGAGGTCGCGCATTGTCTGCGGAGAGAAGGCCACTGCCGTCACGTTGGAAAAGTCGGTAATGCCAGAGAGCGGGTCGAACCGTGCAACGTGTTCTTGGCCGAAGCGATACACGTCCCTGAGCTCGTCATCCGTGACCCGTCCCAAAAAACGAGCACGCAGAATCCGATTGTTCGTATCGAAGTCGATCTGATAAGGCATCTGGCTCCTGAGACCTAGGTGTTACCCACGAGGACTGGACCATAGCACGGTACCTGCCCAGCTCGCTAGAAATATGGGACGACGGTAATGTCCGGTAGGAAGTGTTGATCACGAGGCCACGAGGAACGTATGGCAGTTGAATCGGTCATGCTCCCACTGGGAACCACCGCTCCGCCGTTTTTCCTGCCCGACGTCGTGAGCAAGCAGGTGTATTCGCTCGACTCGTTTCATGGCAAAGATGCCTTGCTGGTCATGTTCATCTGCCGCCATTGTCCGTACGTCAAGCATGTTGAGCAGGAACTCGCCAAGATCGGCAAGGACTATCAGGGGAAAAAGCTTGGCATCATCGGCATCAGCAGCAATGATCCAGCGACCTACCCGGACGACGCCCCAGACCAGCTCAAAGAGATGGCCCGACGGCTCGACTTTCGTTTTCCATTCTGCTTCGATGAGACGCAAGAAGTCGCCAAGGCCTACAAGGCCAGCTGTACGCCGGACTTTTATGTGTTTGATGCCCAGCGGCGGCTGGTCTATCGCGGGCAGCTCGACGACAGCCGTCCCGGGAACAACAAATCAGTGACCGGCCGCGATTTGCGTGCGGCGATCGACAACGTGCTCGCCGGCAAGCCGGTCGACTCCACCCAAAAACCCAGCATTGGCTGTTCCATAAAATGGAAACCGGGTAACGATCCCGGATAATGATCCCTCAAGGCTTCGCCCATTCTTCCTTCCCTTGGAGGTGGGTGGTGCGGGGTCTTGACCGGTCTTTGTCCCAAGCGTAGAGTGGTTTCTCTTAGAGCCGCCTCAAACCTGCGAGGTGGTGGCCATGATCCTCCGTGGAGCACCGAGCCATTGTGATGGACATGGGAGGTGTGGCTTCCTCAGTCCTGCCTTTTATCACTGTTTAACTCCTTTCATTACTTCTCCATTCTGCTTTTTTCGTCAAGGGCTCGACAGCACGCCGCCCGAGCACCTCGAGTTCCGTACCATGCGCGTGGCCGTGCGTCATAGGAAAGAATCCCATCGGCTGGTCCCACGGATTGGAAAAGAAAGGACTCGCATGTGTGTCATGCGAGAGAGTGTCGTATGTCATGGATGGACTGGGGCATCGTGGCAGGGATCATCACACTGGTCGCCGTATTGCTGTTTTCTATTCTGACGCTTTATGCGAGACCGAAAGGATCAACGCCGCCCACAGGAAAACGACTGGTGCCAGTAAAGCCCGAGCCAGTGGTCCAGCGGCGAGCCGCGTAGGACGAAACGATAGAGCGGATCGCTGGCCGTGGCTCGTTGATTGATAGGGGCGCCCCTGGTTTCCGTCGGAGAAGATCCCGACACCGGTCGCCGTTTGGTCGCACACATGGATGCGAATATGCGGCATGATGATCCCTGTTGTCAGTGGATGAGAGAAGCTGCGCCTCCACGTCATTTCGGCTGCTGATCAGGCCACGTAGAGGACCGCGAGCAGCCCTTGCCTCTCCTCTCCATTCATATATAATGCGGCCGTTCGTCGCCTCGCACCTCCAAGGAGGAGAAGCCTATGATGGACAAGAGCCGTACAGTCATCGGGTGCATGCGGAATGTGACAATCGTCACCGTCACGGTCGTGACGCTCCTCATCGCATTGAATACCGCCCTCGCGTTGGCAGACGACTCGCAAAGCCCGAGTGGAGCAGGGCTGCAAGCGGCCAGCTGGTTAGCGACCGTGCCCTATGGAGCGGCAAAGGTCCTCTATGCAGTGAGTGGAGGCGTCGTCGGCAGTCTGGCATGGGTGATGACGGGAGGAAACACTGACGTCGCAAAGGCGATCTGGAGTCCATCCATGACCGGCCACTATATTGTGCAGCCGCAAAACCTGACGGGCGATCGGCCCCTCCGTTTCGTCGGGGGATCCGATTAGACGGTCCGGCTAGAAAAGCGACTCCCAATCCCCTGCCTCGTGACCTGCCCCATCAAGGCTGTGGCACGGTCGTACCCTCAGCGTCACGAAACAGCAGCCGCCTCGACCTTACTGTGTTCTACAGTGGCAGCCTCGAGGCTCTTTCTCCGATTCTCTGCGATCGTTCGATCAATGATGGCTCCACAATTGAAGCATTTCCATGCATAGAAGACTAGAAAGAAGTCTGAGAAGCGTTCCAACTCCATAAACCCTCTGCACTTTGGACACTCCATCGTTCCCTCCAGGTTGATGACGCAAAGCTATTAGTCGCCTGAGCAATTTTCGCTCCCTAGACCGAATCTAATGTTTTCAATGAGTTAGTGGCGAAGGTAGGTCACGGAAAACTACGTATACGTACAACCTCGTACACTCTTGTACAGAGGCCACCCGGTCGCTTAGGTCTTGTTGACCCTGCTTGAAGAAAAGAAAAACGCCTTAGGGAGGATGTAGCAGGGAGCAATCATCCACATCATGCAAACCCGCTCGCTACCGTCGCAGGGTCAGCTTCGGGTTCATCGGTAGAATCGCCTCCAGTTGCAATCCGGCGGCTGAACAATGCGGCCGCAAGCCCCAGCAAGAACAGCACACACCCGATTCCGATCATGCTGATATACTCATTGGCCTGCTCCGTCAGCCATCCGAAAAAAGAAATGCCAGCCAGTGACGTCGCCGTGGCGATCGCGGTGTAGATCGCCATGACGCGTCCCACCTTGTCGGCCGGCACGAATTCCTGAATCATGCCCCAAGCAATCGGCGTCCACGTCCCAAATCCCATCCCGACGACCGTGACAAGCACCGTCGCGACCACCAGACTCTGTGTCCAGGCAAGGCCGCAAAGCGCGACGCCTCCGATCACGCAGGAGATCGCGATGACTTGGACTCGCCTGCGTGTCTCCCATTGTGACAATGGCACGAGCGCCAGCGAGACCAGAAACAAGCCGATGCCGAGCCACGACCAGAGATAGCCCACTTCGACCGGGCCCAGGGCCAGCATCTTTTTGCCGAAGACCGGAAACAACGTCGTGTAGGCCC
>JAICVE010000002.1 GCA_025935475.1 Nitrospira sp.
CAATGAGACGACGAAAACGATGTCGGGACACTTGAGTGAAGTGAACAAGAGCGTTTCTGGCGTGGCGCAGAAGCTCGCTGCCCGGATCGATGAGCAAGTCGGTGAAGTAAACAAGAATGTGACGCGCCTTGATGCACGCATGACAGAGCAGGAGCGTCGGGTCGATGGCCTCGCCAAAAATGTGGATCACGTCGCGCAGGAGGTTCACGTCAAAGGGGCCAGTCCGAAGGGGGGTCAACGGCAGCCCCAGACGACGAAGTCCGTCCACCGGTCTTCCCTGACGTCACCGGCTGAAGCGGCCACTCAGGCTGAGCCGGTGACGGCCGGTCGTCAGGAGTCTGTCCCGGCGGCCTCTCAGGAGTCTGGGTTGAATAACCACGCGGTGGAGCGGACGGTCGCGCCAGTCGCTGCAGAGGAATCGCCTGAGCCAGTTGCCGTCGCTGCGGTCCGTGCGACCGAACGGTCTGATAGGGCCGAATACGAGCGGGTTCTCGCCTATTTCAAAGAAGGCAATTTGGACGGATCCCGCGACGGATTCTCGGCCTTTTTGACGGAATATCCGAACTCGGATCTCGCACCGAACGCCCGCTATTGGCTTGGGGAATCCCATTACGGTAAGAAAGACTATAAACAGGCCATCGAGTCGTATGATCGAGTGGAACTCGACTATCCGCAGAGCGAAAAGGTGCCGGCCGCGATCCTGAAAAAGGGTTTTGCCTATCTTGCGTTGAAGGACAAGAAGCGAGCGTCGTCGGCCTTCAAGCAGGTCGTGACCTTGTATCCCAAGAGTCCGGAGGCAGGAAAAGCCTACGATAAATTGAATCAGCTGAAGGAAGTCCGGTGACTGTCATGCACGGCATGATACGACTTGGGCTGGGGCTGGTGACTGCGGCAGCCTTCGGCACCATCGCCGGTTGTGCCAAGCATGCAGATTTCGTCGAACTGCGCGACCATCTGGCGACTGTGGCAAAATCCCAGGATCAGGATCAAAAGCGGCTGGATGCGCTGCAGCGACGCATGGACTCCATGGAACGCGTCAAGGATGCCGAGCCGTCGAAGGCGAAGCTCGACGACCTCAGTGCGCGCATGCAGAAACTCGAGGCCCGGCTGTCCAAACTCGATGACTCGGTGGTCGCATCCGCGGTGCCCAAGCTCGACGCGATGGCGGCAGATTCCGCGAAACCGGCGAAGTCGCAAAAACCGGGAGGGGCTGAGCCCATGATCCCGAATGTGCCTTCGATCACGCCGACGTCCGCGTTCAACTTGTCCTATAACGATTACTTGAACGGCAAGTACGATCTGGCGGTGTCCGGCTTTCAGCGTTTCGTCAAGGACTTTCCGGGCACCTCCCTGACACCGAATGCCCATTACTGGCTCGGCGAATCCTATTACCAGCAGAAAGATTACGCGCGAGCGATGCAGTCCTTTGAATATGTCTCGACGGAATACCCCGGCAACGAGAAGGTCCCGGCCGCGCTGTACAAGCTGAGCTTGGCCGCGGCGGAGACCGGGGATCTCGTAAAGTCGAAAAAGAATTTAAAGCGGGTTCTTGAAGAGTTTCCCACCTCGGATGAAGCCAAGCTCGCCAAGAACAAACTGGCCGAAATCCGATGATGGGCAGGGTCGTGGGAGCGTAAGCCGGTGCCCGCTGCGCGCTGTTCGCCGACGATTCGAGTGCTTCCTGGCGAGGTGGTGAGCCGTATCGCCGCCGGCGAGGTGATCGAACGGCCCGCCGCAGTCGTCAAAGAGCTTGTTGAAAACAGCCTTGATGCTGGCAGCCGGCACATCGTGATCGACATCAAGGATGGGGGCCGCGCTCTCATCCGTGTCACCGACGACGGGGAAGGCATCCGGCGCGCCGACCTTCCTCTTGCCTTCGAGCGTCATGCCACCAGCAAGCTCCGCTCGGACGACGAGCTCACTTCTATTACGACCATGGGATTCCGCGGTGAGGCGCTTCCGAGCATCGCCGCCGTGTCGCATATTCAGGTCGCCACCGCGACGAAGCAGGACGCGCTCGGAGCACAGTTGTTCTTAGTCGGGGGCGTGCAGCAGGGGCTCGCCGACGCGCCGCCCGTGGCGGGCACGAAAATCGAGGTTGCAGACCTCTTTTATAACCAGCCGGCGCGAAAAAAGTTTTTGAAGTCGATCTCGACTGAATTTTCGCACATCAGCGCGATCGTCCAGCAGGCCGCCTTGGCCTGGCCTTCCGTTCATTTCCGTCTGACGCACAATGGTCACGAGATTCTGAACCATTCAGGGGTGACGTCCGACCGGGAGAGGGTCCTGCAAGTGTACCAGCCCAGCTTTCTGGACAAGACGGTAGAGGTCCGAGGCCGAATGGCCGGCTGCACGCTCACCGGCGTGATGGTGGATCCGGTCCACGCGCGCGCGTCCAAAACGCCTCAAGATCTGTTCGTGAATCGTCGTCCGGTCCGGAACGCCGCCGTCTTCCATGCGGTGATGGAGGGATACGGGTCGTTGCTTCCCAAAGGCTGTTATCCCACCTATGTGCTGTTCCTGGACATCGATCCGGATCGCATCGATGTGAATGTGCATCCAGCGAAACGTGAAATACGGTTCGCGGATCAGGAGACGGTCCATCGCTTCATACGTCAGACGGTCCGTCATGCGTTCAGTAGCGTGGAACGCAAGCTCGTGCTTGGGATGGTTCCGGGCGAGTCGCTTGCCGGTCCAGGGTTTGGCGGATCCGTGTCCGCGCCGGAACCTTCGGTCGTGTTTTCAGGGCGGGGTCAGGCGACCTCAGGTAAGAACTCGGATTCATTCGCTGCCGTCTCTCAGTCGCTGTTCGTCAGGGAAGCGGCGGCATCGTATTCAGCGTCGCCGGGCGTGGCGATCACACCGTTCGGGCAAGTGCTCCAGACCTATCTGGTCGCCCAGGTGGGGCGTGAACTCCATGTGATCGACCAACATACCGCCCATGAACGTGTCTTGTTTCAACGGCTCTGGCGTATGTGGATGCAACGAGAACTTGTCATCCAACCGCTGCTGATCCCGGAATCGATCGAACTCACCGTCGCACAGGCGACTCTCATGCAGAAATACATCGACGAGTTGGAACAACTTGGACTGGTGCTCGAACCGTTCGGTCCGTCCGCCGTGCTCTTGAGAGGCATGCCTGCCGGGCTTGGGCCGGTCGACGGGGCCTCGCTGGTCCGCGAGTTGCTGGAAGATATGGCCGAATGGTCGACGACCTCGTCATTGGATGTGCGGGCGCAGCCGACTCTTGCGACGGTGGCCTGCAAGAGCGCGGTTCAGGCTGGACGAACGATGACGCTTCCCGAGATTGAGCATCTAGTCCGTGACTGGGTGGATGAAGGATTGATGACGACCTGCCCGCATGGAAGGCGCACCGCGTTCCGTCTTTCTTCTGAAGAACTCGATAAACTTTTCGGCCGGACCGGATGGTCGTGACGATCTGTCCTCTGCACGCGATGGCTGCTCTGACGGAGGGACAAGTCCGCCGCAAACCACTGGTGGTCATTCTCGGGCCGACCGCCGTGGGGAAGAGCCGTGTGGCCATTGAAATTGCGAAACGGCTCGACAGTGAGATCCTGTCGGCCGATTCTCGGCAAGTCTATCGCGGAATGAATGTCGGGACCGACAAGCCGTCAGCCGCGGATCGGCAGGGTATCGTCCATCACCTCATTGACCTGATCGATCCTGATGAAGCGTTCAATGCCGGTCTCTTCCGGCAGCATGCCACCCAGCGGATTGAAGCGCTTCATCAACGGCGACGGCTGCCGCTCGTCGTAGGTGGCACGGGCCTCTATGTCCGGATCCTCCTACAGGGGCTGTGCGAAGCGCCACCGAGTGATCCGCGAATTCGGGTGCAGTTCTGCGAGGAAGCCCGTGACCAGGGGCACGAGCATTTGTATGCGCGCCTGGCATCGGTTGATCCAGTCACTGCGGCAAAACTGCATCCTCGTGATACCTCGAAAATCATCCGCGCCCTGGAGGTCCATCATCTCTCCGGCATCCCGATGTCCTCGTTCCAAGCCGAGCACGGATTTTCCGACCGGCCTTTTTCCGCGCTGGTGCTCGGCCTGAATCGGGAACGGGAGCAAGTGTATCGTCGCATTGAAGACCGCATCGACTGGCAGATCTCCAACGGGCTCCTGGAGGAGACCCGTCATCTGCTCGCTCGCGGCTACCGGCGGGATGATCCAGGCCTCACGGGACTGGGTTATCGGCATGCGGCTGCCTATTTGTCCGGTGAATGCGATCAGGAGGAAATGGTCAGGCTCTTCAAACGGGATACCAGACGGTTCGCCAAGCGGCAGATGACATGGTTCAGGCGCGAAGCGGAAACAGCCTGGCTGATGATCCCGGAATCCGAACCGCTCGAAGAAACGGTGGCTCGCGCGATGCGGCTCATCGATTCATTTCTCTCGGCGCTCGATACGGCCGAGGAACCCCCAACGTTGTAAAGCCGCAACAAGGAGACGGCAGACATCATGGCCAAGCGGATGCGGACTGCCCCCGCGGAGATCGGCATTATCGGCGGAAGCGGGTTATATGACATCGACGGGCTCCATCACGTCAGCCGCGTGACGGTCCCGACGCCGTTTGGCTCGCCTTCCAGTCCGGTTGTGCTCGGTGAATTGGACGGTGTTCGGGTGGCATTCCTCTCCCGGCACGGCCACGGACACCGTTTCAGTCCATCCGAGATCAACTATCGAGCGAACATCTATGCCTTGAAAGCGATCGGAGTGCGTCGGGTCATCTCGGTGAGCGCGGTGGGCAGCATGAAAGAGTCGATCAAACCGGGCGATGTGGTGCTGCCGGATCAGTTCATGGATCTGACCAAGCGACGGATTTCCACCTTCTTTGCGGGCGGGGTGGTGGCCCACGTGGCGTTTGCCGATCCGGTCTGCGCGTCGCTCGGCACGTCATTGTTGGGAGCCGGCCGGTCAGTGGGAGCCACCGTTCATCAGGGCGGCACCTACCTTTGCATGGAAGGTCCGCAATTCTCCACGAAGGCGGAGTCCCATTTGTACCGCCAATGGGGCGTGAGCGTCATCGGGATGACGAATCTACCTGAGGCGAAACTTGCCCGAGAAGCCGAACTCTGCTATGCCACGCTCGCGTTGGTGACCGATTATGATTGCTGGCATCAGACCGAAGAGGCCGTCACGGTCGAAGCTATTCTTGCGACGCTCTGTCAGAATGTGGCGCTGGCCAAGCGCCTGTTGCGAACCGCCGTCAAATCCGCCGCATCCGTGACAGCCTGTCCATGCCAGCAGGCGCTCGAGCACGCGATCGTCACGTCCCCGGATGCCATCCCGGCTGGGCTTCGCCGAAAGTTGGCACTCTTGACGGAACGGGTGTTTCTCCCTGTGAAAAAAAGGAAAGCGGTGAATCATGGGTAAACTGTTGGTGGTCGGGTCAGTCGCATTGGATACGGTGAAGACGCCGTTCGGGGAAGCGAGCGAGGTGCTCGGCGGATCCGCGACGTATTTCTCGGCATCGGCAAGTTATTTCACGACCGTCGATCTCATCACCGTCGTAGGAGAGGATTTCCCCTCACAGCACCTGGCCTTTCTGAAAAGCCGGAATATTGACTTGACCGGACTGGAGCGCCGCGCCGGGGCGACGTTCCGCTGGAAGGGCGAGTATAGCCACCAGCTCAACGAAGCTCACACTCTCGATACGAAGCTGAATGTGTTTGAAACGTTCCGCCCCAAGATTCCCGAGTCCTATCGGTCGCCGGAAGTGCTGTTTCTAGGCAACATCGATCCGGAATTGCAGCTCGACGTGCTCACCAAGCTTCCCCGGCCTCCCTTGGTGGCCTGCGACACGATGAATTTCTGGATCAACGGCAAGCGGGATGCCCTCTGGCGGGTGCTCGAAAAGGTCGACATTCTCATCATTAATGATGGGGAGGCGCGGGCGCTTGGGGGCGATTCGAATCTGGTGAAAGTGGCCAGTACGGTGCTGGCGCGCGGGCCCAAGCACCTCATCATCAAGCGGGGTGAATACGGGGTGCTGATGTTCAGTGGAGGTCAGGTGTTCGGGGCACCAGCGTTTCCGTTGGAGGACGTCCGCGACCCGACCGGCGCCGGCGACACGTTCGCGGGCGGCTTTCTCGGGTATCTTGCAGCGACCGGAAACCGGTCGGTCGACTCGTTCAAACAAGCCATCATTTTCGGAAGCGTGATGGCTTCCTTTACCGTAGAATCCTTTAGTCTTGACCGTTTGCGAGTCCTGGATTACAAAGAGATCCAGGATCGATTCCGGGAGTTCAAGCGCCTCACCCATTTCGAGGATCTTCCGTGACACGCTCAGAGGCATTTCCACGCATGGACGGTGTTTTCGTCGCAGTCAGCCTGTTGACGGGTCTATGGCTGGTGGGCTGTGCGACCTCCGAAGAAACCAAGCAACAATCGAAGGGCTATTATCAGGAAGGCATGGCGAGCCTGGAGCACGATCGGCAGAAAGCGTATGTGTCCTTTCAGAAGGCCGTGCAGCTCGATCCTGACAACAAGGAAGCCCGATACGGGCTTGGCCACATTTTGGTCTACCAGGGAAAACTCCCACAGGCCGAGTCCGAGTTTCGAGCCGCCATCAAGATCGATGAGAATTATTCAGAAGCGCATACCTATCTCGGCCAGGTCTTGGCGTATCAGAACCGTTGGCCGGAGGCGATTGCCGAATTTCGGCGGGCGCTGAGCAATCCGCTCTACAGCACGCCAGACCTCGCGCGCTTCCATCTGGGCAAGGCCTTGGCTCATGAGGGTGATTATCAGGGTGCGATGGAGGCGCTGGAAGACGCTCTTGCTGTCCATCCACCCAATGTGCCGCCGGCTATGCTGCAGCTGGAGCTCGGCAAGGTGTATTACAAATTGGGATTTGAACGCCGGGCGAAAGAGGCGCTCACAAAAGTGACGACCTTGGACAAAACCGGCCCCCACGCCGCTGCGGCCAAGGAAATTCTGGCACGGCTGAAGCCGTAGAGAGAGACGCATGGACTCGATCGGAGATTTTTTCAAGCAGGTGAGAGAAACGAAGGGTCTGACCGTGGAGGAGGTGGCCTCCAAGACGAGGATCCGGACGGATTTCGTGAAGGCGCTCGAAGAAGGCAATTTCGCCAAGTTGCCCGATCAGGTCTTCGCCCGCGGGTTCGTGCGATCCTATGCCCGCTCTCTGGGATTGGATGAAGAAGACGCCATCCATCGATTTATCCAATCGGCCGGGGCGTTTTATGAGAAACAAGACGAACGTGAACGTCTTAAAGTTCGGCAGGCCGAAGAGGAACGGAAGCGCCAAGCCAACAGAAAGGCCGTGGCCATCGCCATCGGGATTGCGATCCTGACGTTGGTAATCTTATTGAGTCGTGAACAATCGTCGCTCTTGGTCCGGCGGACCTCGCAGTCCGAACCGCCGTCGACGACGGCGAAGCGCGTCACGCCGCCTGAACCTGGGAAAGTCGATGTGCCGGTTCGCCCCGAGCCGGAAAACCCGACAGCCGCAAAGACCAAACCGGCAGAAGCCTCACCTCCACCGCCGACCGCGACTCGCCACGACGCGACCGCCGGACGCAGCGCGGTCTCTGGTACCACCGCGCCGGTTGCGCCGCAGACTGTAGTCCCCATTCCACCGCCGATCAGCACTGAAGGGCCGCTTGGGCCGCCCTCGCTTGAGGGAACCGCGAATGCCGATGAACCATTAGTGCTGGATCTCGAAGCAACCGAGTTGAGTTGGGTTGTGATCCAGGTCGACGGCGGCAGCCCCCAGGAAGCGTTGCTGCGACCGGGTGAAAAAGCCAAGTGGAAAGGACAGGATCAGTTCATGTTGACGCTCGGAAATGCCGGCGGCGTTAAGGCGGAGTTGAACGGCAAACCCCAAAAGGCGTTCGGGCCAAGCGGAAAAGTTGCCCGCGACATTCTGCTCAAACGATAGCGCCTCTCTTCACGGATCTTCTGAACCATCCTCCTCTGTGGCAGTGCGGCACTACGCCTGTGGCGTAATTGTCGCACGAATTGAATGCATGTCTCGCCGCCCCTGTCGTCAACTCCGTAACTAGGCGGAATTGCGAAAGCGACCAGGTGTGCGATGTGGCATGACGTTTGATTGATGAACCCCACAGAAACATCAAGACACTTTGTCGCTGGTTCTGTGGGATGGTGATGGATCCTGAGCCGTTTGCTTGACAAGCTCAAAACGCCGTTGCTATAGTCCCGACGCTTTATTGCCTTCATGCAACCCAGCCAGTGGCCTCGGGCCCTGTGGATTTGCGGTGGTTTAACAACAAGGAGGAGTCTGATGGGGTATTTTTCTAAGTTTTTAGGACTCGCAGCAGCCGTGATGTTGCTTTCGGCCACGATGGTCGGAGCGGAAGAGAAAGATCCGTTGAAGCCTCGAGTTCCGCCGGATCAGTTGGCGGATGCCAAGGCCTTGAAGAACCCGATCGCGAATACTCCCGAGAACGTCGCCAAGGGAAAGGCCTTGTTTGAAGGGAAGGGCACCTGCTTCAACTGCCATGGCAAAGAGGGGAAGGGCGACGGTCCTGCAGGCGCGATTCTCAATCCGAGCCCACGGAACTTCACGAATTGCAAGTTCCACAAGAAGCGGAAAGACGGCGAGCTCTTCTGGGTCATCAAGAACGGAAGCGCCGGCACAGGAATGGTCTCATTGATTCCGGCCGCAATCACTGAAGAAGAGGCCTGGACTATCATCAACTACGAGCGGAGTTTCTGCAAAGGCGACGAGTAATTCGAGGTGATGCCATTGAGGGGGGTGGGGGACGATGTCCTCCACCCCTTTTTTGTTGTGTTCGTTCACTTGGCGGATTAGGGATGTTCGGAGGCTCGTACTGCGGCAAGTTTGGTCAGAGCGAGTCCACTGACCGGATCAGTCGCTTTCAGCGGCGGTACCACGGCGGGGCGTTGTTCTTGACCGTATTGCGTTTTCGAGGCCCAAAGGACCTTTTGATTGAGGTAGGCGACGGCTTCCCCAAGGGTGACTTCCCCGTCACGATTCACATCTGATTCTCCTCTCAGGGCGCGTAACAGGTAGTACGTGAACAGGCCATGCCGGTGGTCTTCGTCCTCGACGACCCGTCCCACTCCATTCGTGGCGATCAGGTGAACGGTCGAGCTGCCGGAAGGGTTCCATTGGGGAAGCACCGGCTTCGAGCGCCCATCCGTCCCGGCGCCAAGCTTTGCGACCATCCCATCAAAGACAAACAGGGTCTGCTTGGCCTTCAAACGGTTGAGCGCCGCCTCCAAATCTTTCAGCGGATAGGACCGAGACGAGCTGGCGATGCTGCCGTCGTAGGGAACGAGAAAGACCTCTCCGTTCGGCGAGACAGTCGCAAGCCCGGCAAAGTACACAATCACCACAGCTTCTTTGTTCATATGTCCCGGCAGCCAGTCCAACAGTGCTTCGTCGATATCTGGGCGCAGGGCCTTCCAATCTTGAAGCAGCCGGACGTTCGATGCCGGCAGGCCGCCCAGTGATTGAAAGTAGTTGGTCAGCAACTCGGCATCTGAGGCCGCATATTTGCGGATGGAAAGTTGTTGATCGCGATAGGAGCCGATGCCGATGGAGACCAAATAGGTATGAGGCCGCTTATATCCGACGGCCATGACCGGGATCTGATCCACGTCGTCGGCCTTCAGGTCGGTCGGGTGGATCGAGAGCGAGAGGGTCTGTGCGGATGGCGCCGCGGTAGCCGGATCAATCACGCTGACTTGTAAATCGGCTTTCTGTGACTGTATCCCCTGCGGCAATGTCGCGACAAACTCAATGGACCGCGACTGTCCCGGGGGCAGACGGCCTGCGGACAGTGTGGTGGCAGGAAATTGCGCAAGCACCAGCGGAGTGCCGGACAGGGTGGCCGTGACGTTTTGCAATTCTTGCGGGCCGGTGTTCACGATGTCGACGCGGACGCGAATCCGCTCGCCACCTTCGAAGACCAGATTGCCGTTGTCGTCCAATACGGTGGCCTTAAACGAAAGCGCGGTTCCTCCCGGGGCGGCCGATCGACCCGGCGCAGGAACGGGGACCGGAATGGCCGCTGGTGCGGCTGCCGTCACCGACGCCGCTGCCACCGGTGCTCCGGGGGGAGTCGCCGCCGTGCCGGTGGGCGCGAGCTTGCGGCGGGTGGCTTCGGACACTTTGTGAGCAAACTCCCGAGCCGCACCCTGAATGAAGTCATCCACGAGGAAGTCGCAGTTCTTTTGAAGCGGCTCAATGCGGACACGCCCCTTCTGGTCGACCCGCACCTCCTGTTCGCCCAAGGCCGAGCCGGCGTGGTCCACCAAGGACACGAGACCGCCGAGCTGCAGGTCGGTTTGTGCGCGATCGTAGACGCCGTCCCATCGGAGAGTGAAATTCGAATGAACCAGATTGACGCGCACGATGACGTCCGGCTGGACGGCGGACTCCGGCCGGACGACGGACGCAAACGTCCGGTTCGCGGCTTCGTAAAGCATGTCTTGCAGGGTAGAGCCCATCTGGACGATCTGCATGTGGCCGCAGTTATCTGTGTACTCCCCCTTGAATTCCAACAAGGAGGGCGATAACTCCAAGGCGGCGGTCTGCGACAGGCGAGGCCCCAGGTCAGGAAGGTCTTGTTTCGTACAACCCACCAGGAGGATGGCGAGGAGAAGCGCGGCGAGACCGGCGTTCATGCCGAAGAAACGCAGGCTGAACCTGTCCGGATGCAGACGCACGCTGGTGTGCATGGATAGCTCACGGTACCGGAATCACTGACTGAAAGCAACTTGTCAGGCCGCATCGCCTACTTTATCCTACCTCGCCATGCGCATCCTCGGCCTTTCGAACATGCGAGATGCGGCGGCGGCGTTGGTTGTGGATGGCCAGCTCCTCGCGGCCGCGGAAGAAGAACGGTTTGTCAGGATCAAGCATGTGACCGCCTTGCCGCTCCATGCCATTCGATTCTGTCTGAACAGCACCGGAATTTGCCTTCAAGATCTGGACGCGATCGCCGTGCCATGGAAATACTGGCAGCTTGGCCGGCGCGCGGCATTGGCGATCGGCTCAATGCTGCAATCCCCGCGGCTATTCACCGTCAAAGGCGCGCGTGCGGCCGACCGTTTGGTCCACGAATGGAAGGAACTGACCTTCCTGCGCACCTTGCTCTCGCAACGCGTCGATGGCACCAACTGCCCGCCCGTTGTATTTCTTGACCATCATCTCTGCCATGCCGCAAGCTCGATGCTGGTTTCGCCATTCGAGCGGGCGGCGGTCATGGTCGTCGACGGGGCGTCCGAAGCCCACACGACGATGCTCGCTCGCGCCGACCGGGAACAGATCCGTGTGCTCACACGCGTTGCCCTTCCCCATTCGTTGGGCCAGTTTTATGCAGCGATCACCGCCTACCTGGGATTCAGACCAGATCATGACGAATACATCGTGATGGGGTTGGCAGCCTACGGCGTTCCACGGTTTGCTGCGGCGTTGCGCGAGCAGGTGCTTCGCACCGTTCCAGAGGGCCAATTTCGTCTCAACACGAGGGCCTTGGATTTCCATCTGGCGCGACATCGCATATTTTCATCCCAGTTCCTTCAACTCTTCGGACCCGCACGACAACCCGAAGAAGACATCACGTCCCGTCACCAAGACATGGCGGCTAGCGCGCAGGCCGTGCTCGAGGAGACGCTCCTGCACCTTGGACGACATCTCAAGACCGTGACGAACGAAGAGCGCCTTTGCCTGGCCGGGGGGGTCGCGTACAACTGTGTCGCCAACAGCCGACTCCTGCGCGACGCCGGATTCGACGAAGTGTTCGTACCGCCTGCGGCCGGCGATTCCGGAGCGGCGCTCGGTGCGGCCCTGTGGCTGACGCACCGCAGGGGCGGTCTGTCGGCTCCGATGGTCATGCGGACAGCGTCTTGGGGACCCCAGTTCTCCGAAGCCGCGTGCAGGTCCGCACTGGAGGCAGCCGGGTTGGCTGTCGAGCGGCTCGATGATGCGTCGCTCTGTGAAAAGATGTCCGGAGAGCTCGCCGCCGGGCGGCTGGTGTTC
Source organism: Nitrospira sp. (assembly GCA_025935475.1). Lineage (GTDB taxonomy): Bacteria > Nitrospirota > Nitrospiria > Nitrospirales > Nitrospiraceae > Nitrospira_C. Next base: position 12,016 of record JAICVE010000002.1, read on the forward strand.
TGGTTTCAAGGCCGGATGGAATGGGGGCCTCGCGCCTTGGGCAACCGGAGCCTGTTGGCGGACCCGCGTCGCGAGGACATGCGAGCGTTGATCAATATGAAAGTCAAGTTGCGTGAACCGTTTCGACCATTTGCGCCGTCGGTGTTGGAGGAGCGGGCGAGTGAGTACTTTGAACTCGTCGGTCCCTCTCCGTTCATGCTTCGGACAGTCGGCGTGCAATCGTCGATGAAAGGCGTCATACCTGCCGTCGTCCATGTCGACGGCACTGCGAGAGTGCAGACTGTCGATCCCGAGTCGAATCCACGGTACCGGCGGCTTCTGGAATCCTTCGCGCGTCGCACCGGCGTTCCGGTCTTGTTGAATACGTCGTTCAACGTCAATGAACCGATCGTGTGTACGCCTCAGGAGGCGGTCGCCTGTTTCCTCAGAACGGAGGTGGAGTGGTTGGTCATGGAAAATCTGCTCGCACGACGCCGTTCCCCCTCCTCAGGACCTGAGGGCTAGAGGATGATTTGCCGATGAGGGCCCCTCAATCAAGCGCCTGGCCGCCAATGACCCTTCCGCGGGTGGTCCGTTCTCCGTTGGCCGGCATTTCCGCCCTGGGTTTCCTCCTCCTGCTGATTATCATCAATTTTGCCTTGCAGCCGCTGACCGAGCCTGATTTTGGCTGGCATCTCCGGACCGGTTTGGATGTTCTGCAGAACGGCCTGCCTCTTCCGTCGGCAGACCCCTATTCCCATACCATGCCGGATTGGCCCTGGGTGGAACATGCATGGATGACCGACGTGCTGGTCGCCGGCATCTATTCGGCCTTCGGCGCGTTGGGCGTCATCCTGTTCTTTGCAGTCGTGACGATCAGCGCCTGGCTGCTCGGAGCGGCCGTGGCATCTGCGAGCGTGGCCATCCAGTGGCTCGCCTGCGCCATTTCCCTGTGGGTCGCGCTGCCCTATCTCGGTGCAAGAACCCAGCTCATCACGTTGCTGGGGTTGGCAGTTCTCTCGTTGCTGTTGAAATGCTGGAGAGACGGAAGCGCCTCCGTCCGATGGTGGATTCCGCCGCTCTTTCTTGTGTGGGCAAATTTGCATGGAGGGTTCGTTGCCGGATTGTTGCAATTGAGCCTCATCATCGGGACATCCGCGATCGTCAAATGGATGTCGGACCGGCAGATCCTCTTCAGCGGCCGTTTTGATGAGCCGCTTTTATCTTGGATGGAAGTGAGGCAGCTGACCGCGATCATGTCCATCTCGGCCGGTATCACCCTTCTCAATCCCTACGGGTGGCGTCTGTACCTGGAGATCGTCGATTCACTCTCGAACCGGTTCATGCTCGAGACGCTGCAGGAATGGCAGCCCTTGTCGATGTCCGGTCTCGCCGGACGCAGGTATGCGCTGTATCTCGCAGGACTGATCGTCGCCATGGCGTTGTGGTATCGGAGGATCGAGCCGGTTCGATGGGTCATTGGCGTTGTGTTTCTCGCATTCTCGTTCCGGCACATGCGCAATATTCCCTTCTTCCTCATCGTGAGCCTTCCGTTCTGCGCCGAGCTCCTGTCTGACGGCTATGCGCAACTCCGCCGACGATGGCTGTCTAGCGACGTCGCAGCCAACAGGGCAGACTTTGCGGCCGCCGTTCTCACGGCAGCCATATTAATGTGGCTGGGCCCTGAGCATATCCACCGGATCGTGCTCTCCGGCACTAGGCCGGCGGAATATTTCAAAACGACCTCCTATCCCATCGAAGCGGTGGAATGGATGCGGGCCAACCGGGATCAAACCGGGCAACGTTTGTACAATGACTACGCCTATGGGGGGTTTCTGCTCTGGTGGATGCCCGGCACGAGAATTTTTATCGACGGCCGGATGCCGGCATGGCGGAGCGGAGAACGCGTGATCTTTCGGGACTACATGGCGCTCACCGGAGCGCATCCCGACTTGAGCATCCTGACAAAATACTCCGTCGATTGGGCTCTGGTGAGAAAGCAAACTCCGTTGGAAGAAGACTTGGCCAGACACGCGGGTTGGAGCCGCATCTACGACGACCAAAAGGCGGCGATTTATCGGATGAAGGCTACGATGCGGGCATTCTGAACCGGTCGCCGTGCATCAATTCGGGAGAGAAGGAAGGGAGACGGTAGCGACCCTGCTGGTCGTTGCGTCTGATCACGGCCAACTGGCGCAGCATGGTGAAGCCGTCTCGCAGGACGCGGACTTTCGAGCCCGGCTGGTCAGACCAGTTCACCGGGACCTCCGCAATCCGGTATCCGCGCTGCTGGGCCAGATACAGCAATTCGAGATCGAAACCGAATCCATCGATTGAGGCATAGGCGAAGAGTTCTTGCGCAATAATCCGTCTGAAGAGCTTGAAGCCGCATTGCGTGTCGGCGATGTCCTTAATACCACCCTGCCGCACGGCCGCATTGAACAATGATCCAAGAACGCTCCGATACATTCGGGCATGGACGACGAAATTCGGAAGCCGCGCGGCCAAGGCGCGGGATCCGATGGCCAAATCTGCTCCTTCGGCCAAGGCTTTTTCCAGCCGCGCCAGTTCCTGTATAGGTGTGGCGCCGTCAGCGTCAGCGAACAATTGCAGGCAGCCGACCGCCGATTGCATCCCATACCGCACGGCGGCGCCTTTGCCGTGGCAAGTGGGCAGTCGTAGCAACTGCACGGTTGAATGAACCTGAGCCAGTCTTCCCACGACTAACGATGTGCCGTCCGTGCTGCCGTCATCGACAACCAGCAGCTCATAGGAGCGGCGTTGCCCTTCACAGTAGTCAATGATCTGCCGGAGATAGGGGAGAATGCGACCAGCCTCGTTGTGGGCTGGAATCACGATGGAGAGCTGGGGAGAGCCGTGCGTGTACGGATCGACCATGGGACTCCTGCGATTCCGGAAGGAGGCGCGCTGTGAGTCCGTCTCTTAGACCGTACGGTAGCTGAGCCAGAGGGGAAAATACAAGAGGAAACGTGGACTTGACAGCGCTGGCATAGGGGAGCGAACGTATCTGCAACCGTGCAAACGTGGCGTCCTCAACCGGGAGGTGGGCGATGCGTGGAACCGTGAGAAACTCATTCGGGCTCTTCGGTGCGGTGGTGTTCCTCACCGCGTGCGCATCAGCCGTTCCTCCCAGTCGCCTAGGCGACTACGTCTCCTCCGAGCGTCGGGTGGGTGAAGACGCTCTGACGCAGATCGAGCAGCGGCCACTCAAGGCCGGACTCGTCCTCGTCTCCGACACGGCAGAGCATGATGCAGCGCCGAACCTTCCTGATGAGGCGTTCGTACGACTCGGTGAAACCTTGAGGCAGGACATTAGTCGATCGATTCCCGTCACGATTACGGACGTGCTCCCTGCAGACCAAATTCGTCCCCAACCGAATGGAGACTGGAGCCAATTTGCGGATTTGGGGCGCCAACGTGGTTTGGATTATTTGGCGGTGGTGGTGCTCTCCAGTACTGAGCAGGAGTATCCTCTCACTCTATTTCTCGGATGGACGACGCATTCACAGCCTGGCCTTCGCCGTGACAATTGGTCGCTTCTGGAATTCGCCTTGCTGGATTTAAAGAACAATGTGTCGCTCATGCAGGCTGAGGGGCGGGGCTGGGCCACGTTGGACCGGCCGACGGCACCCGGCATCGATCAATGGTACCCGGTTATTTATCTGCGGCCTCAGGACCCCGAGCGCAGAATCTGGCCTCCCACCTACGAAGGTGCCCCGAATACCCTACGGGTGGTGTCATTTGACCAGGCAGAGAAGCGGCTGGCGCTAAAACTGCAGAATTCGTATATCGGTCAGCTGCAGGCCATGGTGGGGAAATCCGCCTCATAGCCTGGATCGTTCATCATAGGAGTCCGCCGGTCGTCCCTTTTGGGTGCTTGCGCGCCCGACGAGGACGATTACTCTTTGAAGGCCTCGGAAAGGATAGTGTACAATGAGTCGTTCATCCCCAAATATTAAGGAACTTGTATAAACCTTCCGGAGGATTACGGTCATGGCTACGTGGAGTGAGAACGGTCGTGCACTTGGATTCGCCAGTTGTGTGTGTGTGTTTGCACTTGCCTGTACCCTGAACCCACTCGCAGGCGATCCGTCGGCGACAGCTGCGGGGGTGCCCCCCTCCATGGCGCAGGGCTTCGCTGAGATCGTCAAAAAGGTGACGCCTGCAGTCGTCAACATCGCGGTAACCGGCGGCAACGAAGGCGGACGGGGCAGGCGACCGTTGCCTCCAGGTCCGTTCGGTGGGCCTCCCGGTGGCCCGCCCGGTGGCCCCCCCGGCGATGAGCCAGGCGGTGAACTGCCGACTCCTCCTCCGATGCCGCCGCCGGGTCCTCACGGACGCCCTGATCAAAGCGCCGGTTCCGGTGTCATTCTCGATCCCAACGGCTATATCGTCACCAACAATCACGTCGTGGAAGGTGCGACGCAGATTACGGTGACGCTCAGCGATCGACGAGAGTTTTCCGCCAAAATCGTCGGCGCAGATCCCAAGACAGATCTCGCGGTCGTGAAAATCGAGGCCAAGGACCTTCCCTCTGTCAAGTGGGCGGAATATGAAAAACTGCAGGTCGGCGATTTGGTGCTCGCCATCGGCAGCCCGTTCGGCCTGAGCTCGACGGTGACGTTGGGCATCATCAGCGCTCTCGGCCGGGGCAATGTCGGCATTGCAGATTATGAGGATTTCATTCAGACCGACGCCGCGATCAATCCCGGCAATTCAGGTGGAGCGCTCGTCAACATGAACGGCGACTTGATCGGGATCAATACGGCGATTTTTTCGAGGACAGGCGGCTCTGAAGGGATTGGGTTCGCCATTCCGAGCAGCATCGCGCTGGATATCGTTGACAGCCTGCAGAAAACCGGGAAGGTTGTGCGCGGGTGGATGGGGGTAGCGATCCAGGAAATTACGCCCGCTCTCGCGAAGTCCTTCAAGCTGCCCGAACAACGGAAAGGTGTGCTGATCAGCGATGTGAATGAGAACGGCCCGTCTCATGCCGCGGGAGTGAAACGCGGGGACGTCGTCGTGGCCTTCAATGGGAAAGAAGTCCAAAGCGTCAGTCAGTTGCGCAATCTGGTGGCGCGTACGGTCGTGGGTAAGGACGCACAGATCAAGATTCTACGCGAAGGCAAGGAGCAGACGCTCTCGGTGCGGGTGGCCGAACGACCCTCCGACGAAATGCTCGCGAAAAAGGAACCGGCACCCCCCAAGGAACAGGGGGAAACGATCAAGCCGCCGGACAACGTGCTGGCGTCGCTCAAGGTGCAGTCGTTGGACAATGCCACGATGAGCCAGTTGAATATTCCGTCGAAGACCGCCGGCGTCGTCGTGTCGGCCGTTGAACCGGGCGGCCCCGCGGAAGCCGCCGGCATTCAGCGTGGCGACGTGATTCAAGAAGTCAATCATGAAGTGGTCAAGAACCTGGACGAATATCAAAAGGCGGCGCACAAGATCAAAAAAGAGGAGCTGGCCGTTCTGCTGCTCAGCCGGCAAGGGAACAACCTGTTCGTGGCGGTCAATCCGAAGTAATCGCCGAGGTCATCACGGGGCAGCGCGCGGGTGATGCCGGCGCGCTGCGACTCTGCTGGGGGCGCAGTGCTGAACGATTTTAATCGGTGGCTGCAAGATTCTGTCTTTAAGCCGCTGGAAGATAAGAAAATGCCGGTCATGGAGCATCTGGTCGAGCTCCAGGTCCGGCTCACGCGGGCGGTCATCGGGACGGCCGTCGTCTTCGTTGGGACGTTCTTCTATGCCGACACGCTCGTCAAGTGGCTGCGCATCCCCCTCCAAAACATGTTCGTTCCCGGTTCTCTCTCCTGGGTGCCCACGGATCTGCCGACCGTACCGTTCGTCTTCCTGGCCCCCGCCGAAGCGCTTTGGCAGAACGTCAAAGTAGCCGGCCTGTTCGCCCTGGTGCTCGCGACGCCATACATCTTGCTGGAGGTGTGGCAGTTTGTGGTGCCGGGCCTTCACGCGCAGGAGCGCCGGTTCGTCGGGCCGTTTGTCATCTTGAGCACACTCGCGTTTTATGCGGGCGTCGGATTCTCCTTTTTCTTCGTCCTGCCGTTTGCGCTGAATTTTCTCGTGTCGTACGGAGTGAGCGCCGGCTTCATTCCACAGCTCTCGATCGCGCAGTACGTGGGGTTTGCGCTGTGGTTTTTGATGGTGTTTGGATTGATCTTCGAAGTGCCGTTGGCCATCACCCTGATGGCCAAGCTGGGCTGGGTTGATGCGCCGTTTCTGAAGCGCTACCGGAAATGGGCCTTGCTGGGCGCCTTCATCGTCGCTGCCATTCTGACTCCCACCCCGGATCCCTTCAACCAATGTCTTATGGCGCTGCCGATGTACATTTTCTATGAGGTCGGCATCATCAGCGCGGGGTTCTTCAACAGGAAAGCGGCGGCAGTACCGGCCACTGCGGTGGCACCGGTCAGCCCCAAAGTCATGACGCCGGCCATGTCGGGTACGGCCGACGGGGAGTACCTCGGTGTCCCCACGGGAGCCGGCAGGCGGCGATAGCAGGGACTGCTTCAGATTCAACGCTCGGAACGTGAGAAAGGGTTGATGACGATGCCTCGCGAACTTAATGTGATCTCCACTCCAACGCCCGGAGGGAGCGATGCCTGCACATACATGTGGGCCTGTGCAATTTGCGACGAGAACGAATCGTGTCAGAAGGACAAGGAAGGGCACAGCCGCTGGCTGGTCGCCAAGCGGATGGAGCGGATTGAGTACAAAGTCCTCATCATGAGCAACAAGGGCGGGGTGGGAAAAAGCACCTGCACGACGAATCTCGCGGTGAGTCTGGCGCTCAAGGGATGGCACGTTGGCATTTGTGACATGGACATTCACGGTCCCAACATCCCGAAGATGGTTGGCGCCGAAGGACAAAAGCTCAAGATCAGCACTTCGGGCGGCATCATTCCGTTTCAAGCTTACAACCTCAAGATTGCCTCCATGTCGTTTCTGCTGCAGAATCCCGACGATCCCATCATCTGGCGTGATGCCTACAAGTACGAGTTCATCAATCAGCTGTTGGGTGGAGTCGAATGGCAGGACTTGAACTTCCTCTTGATCGATTTGCCCCCCGGAACTGGAAACGAATCGGTGACCACCATCGACTTGCTGGGCCACGTCAGCGGGGCCGTCATCATCACGACGCCGCAAGAGGTGGCGCTGCTGGATTCGCGCAAGTCGGTGACGTTTTGCAAAGACAGTGAAGTGCCGATCATCGGCATCGTGGAGAACATGAGTGGGCTCGAATGTCCTCATTGCCACCAGCAGATTGAGGTGTTTCGGAAGGGCGGCGGAGAAGCCTCAGCCCAAGACATGGGGGTGCCCTTCCTCGGGCGGATTCCGCTCGATCCGGATGTGGTCACCCAGTCGGATGCTGGCGAGCCCTTCGCCATGTTCAATTCCGATACGCCAACGGCCGAGGCGTATCACGAGATTGCCAACAAGGTGGAAGCCTTCTGCAAGAAAAGCGGGTCCCTCGTGAACGTGGCTCCCCGCCAACACCGATAGACTGCAACGATGAACGCTAAAGATGCCATGACCGGCTTGACGCCTCTAGAGGAAGCCCAAAAGATTGTCTTGGATGCCACCGCGGTGCTCGGGCTGGAAAAAATCCCCTTGCTGGATGCCTTAGGACGCGTGCTGGGCGAAGACATCATCGTCGAACGGGACAATCCCCCTTGGGATAACAGCGCCATGGACGGATTCGCGGTGCGTTGGGACGATATCAAGCAGGAACACGCGATTCAAAAGCCGGTCACGCTCGCGGTCATCGAGAACGTGCCGGCCGGCAAGATGCCGACGAAGACGGTCGGCCCAGGCCAGGCGATCCGCATCATGACGGGTGCGCCCATCCCAAGGGGAGCGGACACCGTGCTGAAAGTCGAAGATACGGAACATCAACCGGAGTCCGTTCGCGTCTTCAAGCCGGAACAGAAAGGCGCCAATATCCGTCCCCAGGGCGAGGACGTCAAAAAAGGGGAGCGGATTATCGCGAAGGGCACACGCATCAGGCCCGGCGAAGCGGGAATGCTGGCGATTCTCGCCAAATCGTTTGTCTTTGCCTACCAGCGGCCGCGGGTGGCGATTCTCTCAACAGGCGATGAGCTGGCGGATCTCGACGAGCGGTTCAGCGAAGAAAAAATCATCAACTCGAATAGCTATGGGCTTGCCGCGGCGGTCCAGGACGCGGGTGGCATCCCATTTCTGCTTGGCATCGCCAAGGATACGCCCGCGGCGCTGAAGGAAAAGATCTCACACGGCCTGACCGCCGATATCCTGGTCCTCTCGGGCGGCGTCTCGATGGGCGATTACGATTTCACCAAGGCGGTGTTCCGCGATCTCGGTGCCGAAATGAATTTCTGGAAACTGGCCATCAAGCCGGGACAGCCCCTCGCCTTCGGGAAAATCCACGGCAAGCTGGCCTTTGGATTGCCAGGCAATCCCGTCTCTTCCATGGTCACGTTCGAACAGCTGGTGCGTCCGGCGATGCTCAAAATGAGCGGACAACGCAGCTATGGCCGTCCAGTCGTGCAGGCGGCGTTCCAGGAAAAGTTCTCAAAACGGCCTGATCGCCGGCATTTTCTTCGAGGGGTGCTGACACAGGAGGACGGCACGTTCAAGGTGCGCACCACGGGGGATCAAGGCTCCGGCATTCTCACCTCCATGGTCAAGGCGAACTGTCTGATTGATGTACCGACCGACGTGGAGCGCCTCAACCCGGGCGATCGGGTGTCCGTCCAATTGCTCGATGGCGAAGCCTGGGCGAATCAGTCCCAAGCGAGTCAGACCGGCCCTCACCGGCTGTCTTGCTGCTGAGAGGAATGTCTCGATGGCCGTGCCGATCGTCTGTTTTGTGGGAAAGTCCAATAGTGGCAAGACGACGTTCATCGAGCGGGTGATTCCGGAGCTCGTGCGCGCGGGATATAAAATCGCCACGGTTAAGCATGCCGGACACGGGTTCGACCTGGACACGGAAGGCAAGGACAGTTGGCGCCATAAGCAAGCCGGCGCGAGCAGTGTGGTGATCCTCTCGAAGGGCAGTATGGCCATGTTCGCCGACGCGTCGGATCAGCTCAAGGTGGAGGACATCCGAGACCGTTTTTTGGACGGCTCGTATGACTTGATCATCGCTGAAGGATGGAAGCATGAGGGGTACCCGAAAATTGTGATCATTCGCGAGCAGGTCGGTGAGATTCCGATCTCCTCCGAGGGCTTGCTGGCGGTGGTGTCCGACAAACCGCTCGACTTGCACGTCCCCCGCTTCGATCTCGATGACGTTCCGGCTGTGGCGGCGCTCATCATGAAGCATTTCCCTCTGCGACGTGTTCGCGGGGAGCATGAACTGGACGTCTAGAACCACCATTGTCCTGGTTCTAGCCGCCGGAGCCGTGGCGCTTGGCGCAGTCGTCGTCCCCCTGACCAACCATCCGAAATTCTGTGCCAGTTGCCACACGATTACCCCATCGCACGACAGTTGGAGGACGTCTTCGCATAAAGAGGTGACGTGCGTGGTGTGCCATGTCAGACCAGGGGTGGCTGGCTGGATCGATGACAAGGCATGGGCGGGAACGAAAGACCTCGCCATCTATCTGTTCGGTGTGCCGACCGCCGCGCATAACCTGCGGGCCAAGGTGGACTCCAACGTCTGTCTCAGTTGTCATCAGCATATTCTGCGCACCTCGGAAGTTGCGCCGAGGGATCTTCCCCCGCCGCTGAAGGACGTCGGTCTTATCATGAGCCATCGGAAGCACATGGAAGCGTTCGGGCTACGGAATCAGGGGGAGGGTTGTACGACCTGCCATTCCGGGGTGGTGCACGATCGGCCGATCAAGGGCTATCCCATCGTCATCCCGCGCGGACACGTGTCCACCGACACGAAACCGTGGAACCCGGAGTATCCGGAAGGATCGTATCTCCGCACCAGGGCCCTCGACGACTGCTTTCGCTGCCATGACGGAAAAACCGAACATCAAGGCAAGGTCCTGGATCGCAAATGTGAGACCTGTCATCTACCGGAGAAGATCAAAAACTTCTTGTCATTTTGAGCGCCCCGCATTCCCTATGACGACACCCGTGCTACAAGTCACGCACTTGCGAAAACAGTTCGGCGATTTCACTGCTGTCGATGACGTGTCCTTTGCCATCCGGCCCGGGGAGATTCTTGGGTTGTTGGGCCCCAATGGCGCGGGAAAGACGACGACGATTCACATGTTGCTTGGACTCATCACGCCTACCGCGGGATCCATCCAAGTGTTCGGGATGGATCTTGCCACGCACCGCGAGCAAATCTTACAGGCGGTGAATTTTTCCTCGACCTATATTTCCATGCCGCTCGCCCTTACCGTCGAAGAGAACCTCTGGGTAGTCGCGCGGCTGTATGGCCTCACCGATATCAAGCGGCGTGTGGACGAAATCGTCAAGAAGCTGGAAATGCAGGAGTTTCGGCAGAAGATCACCCGAAAGCTGTCTTCCGGTCAGATGACGCGATTAACACTCGCGAAGGCCTTTCTCACGGAGCCGAAGATCCTCTTTTTGGATGAGCCCACGGCCAGCCTCGATCCAGACATCGCCCACAAGATTCGCGCCTTGCTGAAAGAGGAGCGGCGCTCGGCCGGACTGAGCATTCTTTATACTTCCCACAACATGCGTGAAATGGAAGAGATGTCGGACCGCATCATCTTTCTCCAACGTGGAAAGATCGTGGCTGAAGGAACGGCGAGGGAAATCGTTGCCCGCTTCGGCCAGGCGGATCTGGAAGAGGTCTTTCTCAAACTCGCGCGAGAGTCACGCGAGACGGCCTGACGGAGAGCCGCATGCAGTACAGCGTCATTGACTTTGGCATAGGTGTGATCATCGGAGGGTTAGCGCTCAGCGCAAGTTGGGGCTGGCTCTGGCTCATCATTAGCACGGTCGGACTCGCGCGTGGTGCGTGTCGCCTGCGCGTGGTGATGAATAGTCTTGTTGTGGGAGCCAGCCCTCTGATGCTTGCCTGGGGCATATGGTGGCTGAGGGCTGAGGCCTTTTCGCCCCAGGTCGCCTTTGTGGCAGGCCTCTGTGTGCTGCCGCTGCTGTTCACCGGTCTCGGCCTCCGAAAGGCACCCGACGGACGCCGGGTCGGCCGCCATATGCTCGAAGGTATCAGTCACCTGAGAGACGAGCTGCTGGGGACGCATCGCGAATGTGGAGGCTGCGATCACGATCATGGTGCGGACAGAGCCGGAGGGTGCCCATGAAATATCATCGCGTGAGCGCGATGGTGGCCCGTCATCTCTATCTCTATCGACGGAGCTTGCCCAGAATCATGGAGATTTTCTATTGGCCTTTTTTAGACCTCGTGATCTGGGGATTCATCACCATATACCTCGTGAAATACCAGCCTCAGGTGCCAGGGTTCGTGACGTTCTTTCTGGGCGCGTTGATCCTGTGGGACATGCTGTTTCGTTCACAGCAAGGCATCACGATCTCGTTTCTTGAGGAATTGTGGGCGAGAAATCTCATGAATCTCTTTGCGAGTCCACTCACGCCCGCCGAATTCCTCGCGTCGACGATCGCGATGAGCATCTTCAAGGTCACCTGCGTGTCGTTCGTGATGGGCATCTGCGCCTGGCTGTTCTACGACTACAACGTGCTGGTCATGGGCCTGTGGCTGCTGCCGTTCGTCTTGAATCTTGTGATTACCGGGTGGATTATCG
>JAICVE010000463.1 GCA_025935475.1 Nitrospira sp.
CGGTTTCGGCGCTCGGTGCTGGAAATTCCAGCTGACAGTGGAACATGTCAGGAAGCTTCAAGCGCGCGTCGCTCGACCAATACAGGGTGGCCTCGGAGCCTCCGAAGCCGATTGGCTGCGGCTTCCTGTATTCGAAGATGCAGCCGAAGGACACGTGATCCTGATGGTTTTGGCCGACGCCCGGCAGATGCTGGATCGTGGGGATGCGGTGCCGCCTGAGCTCAGCGTCGGATCCGATCCCGGACTGCAAGAGCACCTTCGGCGTGTTGATCGCGCCGAGCGAGAGGATGACTTCGTGCTCCGCGAAATATTGACGTTGCTTCCCCTCCAGGATGACCTCCACGCCAGCCACCGAGGTGCCCTTGAAGATCAGCTTGCGCACCATGGCATGCGTAAGGATCGTGAGATTGGGTCGAGGCCGCACATAGGAGCGGAACACCGAGACGCGCCGTCCGTCGCGAACGATCAGATCGTTGATCGCGGCTCCTCCCCGGCCTTCCATCATCTCGCCATTGGGGCTTTCGAAGCACGGCAAACCGAGAGCCTGTGCCGCCTCGACCATGGCGAGGGCCACGGGCTGTGGATCGGCGGCCGATTGAACGAAGACCGGGCCGCCAACGCCCCGTCGCAGCGGGTCGCGCGTGCCCTGCCAGTTCTCGATGCGGCGGTAGATTCCGAGGACTGATTCATATCCCCAAGCAGGATCTCCGGCTTCGGCTGCGAAATGCTCCCAGTCGTTTTTGTGGCCCCTCGCCCAGACCATGACATTGATGCTGGAACCACCCCCGAGCACCTTGCCCATGTTGAGGGGAATGGCGCGGCCGTTCAGATGAGGGTTGGGCTCCGCCGTGAAACACCAGTCACGGTCCGAACCCAGATTGGCGGGCCATGCAGCCGGAGTCATAACCTCCGGAATTTCGTCACTTCCTCCGGCTTCGAGCAGCAAGACCGAGACGTCAGGATTCTCCGCCAGACGCGTTGCAACAACAGCGCCCGAAGAACCGGCGCCGCAGACAATAAAATCATAGGTTCGACGAGACTCCCGATTGCTAAACTCTTGTTCAAAAGCCAGAAAAGCTCTCTCAGCTTGGGGGCAAGGCGGGGCGGTGATCACCATGGTACTCATCCTCTACAAAGGAGTTGCATGACTAAGCTTGAACACTGACTGCGCCCGCGGGCTTAGCATGTCTATCAAATATATCAAATATACTAAATATATCAAATATTGTTGATTTTCCCGATGTCGCTAATAGATTGGTCGGGTGGGAGTTTCTCGATCCGTCCGGCTGCACATTGCGCCGGGTCATTTCGAGACGCGCGTCCCCGCAGGCTTGTGGCTGTAAGGTCGGCGACGCAGGCACCATTGATCGGCGAAAATGGATAAGGACATTCTGACGACTTCAGAGACAGCAAGACTGCTGGGCGTCTCGGTGCGCACGGCTCAGCTCCTCATCGAGAGCGGAGCGCTAACCTCCTGGAAAACGCCAGGCGGTCATCGGCGGGTATATCGGTCGGACGTTCTGAGGTTCAGGGCTCGAAAAAACCCGGCTCCAGCGGCCCTCTCAGCGCGTGTTCTTCTGCTCGCCTCTGCGGAACGGCTGCCCGTGTTCAAGACTATTCTTGCCGCTGCCGGGGGATGCTCTGTCGAAGCCCATACGGACCCGTTAGAGGCATCATTTTCGATGGGCTCGCGAGCCCCGGCTGCCGTAATTGTCGATGTAGAACAAGAAACCAAAGCTCGAATATCGTTCCTGGAATACGTGGCGCTGAATCCTGCCCTCAGCCGGACGAAGATCATTGCCCTTGGCGGCCTTCCCTCCGCAGGTCCCGACATTTCATCCCGACTTCACGCCCACGTCGCGAATCCGCAAAAGCTTGCCGACTCGGTGGGGACGGCGTTGCAGGACTTGAGCGAGGTGGCGGAGCCGTTCTCGGTTGCTCCATCATTTCCGGTCGCAGTGAACGAGAAACAGCGACTGGCAGCATTGGAGCGATCCGGCCTGTTGGATGCGGGGGCCGACGAGACGTTCGACCAACTCGCTTGGCTGGCGCGCCATAGCCTCAAAGCGCCGATCGCCTTGGTCACGCTGCTCACCGCCACGCATCAATTCTTCAAGTCGCGCCTCGGCCTTGAGATCACGGAGACTCCAAGAAGCTGGGCATTCTGCAACCACACGATATTGCAGAGAGGAGTGTTCTCCATTGGCGACTTAGCACGAGATGAGCGATTTGCGTCCAATCCGGCGGTCATGAGCGATCCCCACTTTCGTTTTTATGCGGGTGCCCCTGTACTCGATCCAGACGGATTTGCGGTGGCGTCGTTATGCGTCGTCGATTACGAGCCGCGC
>JAICVE010000300.1 GCA_025935475.1 Nitrospira sp.
CCACCTGTCCGATGGCGGGTTCCTTTTTCGCTCGTTCGACAAATTGCTGGGCGACAGCCGCAAATTTCTTGAAATCCCCTCCGCTCGGATCTTGTAACTGAGCAGAAAATCCACCGACCGTGCCTACGCCACGGAGGGATGGCGCATTAAAGGCGAGGAGAAGCGCTTCAGGGATCTTGGCAAATTCCGCATACGCCATCCCGATCAGCGATTGGACGTGATATTGAGGTTCTGTGCGTTTGTCCCATAGGTGCAGCGGCACAAACATCGTTGCAGCGTTTGGACCTCTCGTACCGAAAACAAAATTCTGCCCGGACATCGCATCAGTCGAATGAACTGCCGGATTGGCCTGAAAAACCTTTTCGATCCGTTCGAGCACCGCATCTGTACGCTGCTTCGACGCCCCATCCGGAAGCTGCGCCACCACAATAAAGTACCCTTGATCCTCCTCAGGCAGAAAACTGCGCGGCAAGCTGATGAACATGGCGGCCGATAACAGTACGACGAGACCAAAGACGAGCATGACGCGAATGGGCCTGACCACGAGCTTCCCCACGATGCCGGTATAGCCTCGCTGAGTGCCGGCGAAGACACGGTCAAACCATTTCCAGAACCCGCCGCGCTCTCCTTCGCGATGCACGAGAAACATGCTACAGAGCGCAGGGCTGAGGGTGAGCGCCACGAAACCTGAAACCGTGACCGAGATCGCGATCGTTGCCGCGAATTGTTTATAGAGAGCACCGGTAATCCCGCCAATAAAGCCCACCGGGACGAAGACCGAGACCAACACCAGCACGATCGCGATCACCGGAGCGGTGACTTCGGACATGGCGCGCTTGGCGGCCTCTTTGGGCGAGACCCGATCCTCTCGCATGTGCCGCTCAACGTTTTCCACCACCACGATGGCGTCGTCCACCACAATGCCGATCGCCAAGACCATCCCAAACAAGGTGATGGTGTTGATCGAAAAGCCCAGCGCATAGAGACCGGCGAACGTCCCGATCAACGAGACGGGCACCGCGACCGTCGGAATGATCGTCGTCCGCCAACTCTGAAGGAACAGGTAGACGACCAGGATGACCAGGACCATAGCCTCAGCAAGAGTTTTGACGACTTCCTTGATGGACACTTCGATAAACCGGGTTGTGTCATAGGGAATGTCGTAGGACACGCCGGCCGGAAAATCTTTGGCAAGCTTGTCCATGACCGCACGAGTGGCGCGGACGGTATCCAACGCGTTCGCGCCCGGCGCGAGAAAGGTCACGATGAACGTGGTTGGGCGGCTGTTCCACCGGCCTTCTAACGCATACGATTGGGCGCCCAGTTCAATACGGGCCACGTCCTTCAAACGCACAAGAGAGCCGTCCGGCAGTGCACGGACGATCAGCTCCTCAAAATCCTTCACTTCCGTGAGCCGGCCCTTGGTGATGACCGGAATGGTCAATTCAGTGCCTTTCATGGCTGGCTCCCGGCCGATCAAACCGGCCGGATAATCGCGGTTCTGCTCTCGGATGATCGCGGCGATGTCGTTGGGCGTCAGGCTCAACCGTGCCATCATGAGCGGATTCAGGATGATCCGCATGCTGTAGTTCTGCTGGCCGAACACCATCGCATCGCCGACACCTTTCACTCGGCGGACATTGTCGACCAGTCTCAGGATGGCGTAGTTCGAGAGGAAAACAGCGTCGTGGTTCGGATCGGTGGATTTCAGGGCAATGACCCCCACGAGATCGGGGGACATTTTCTTGACGCTCACCCCTTGCCTGATGACTTCCGGCGGCAACTGTGGCTCTGCGAGTTTTTCGCGGTTCTGAGTTTGAACCTGGGCAATGTCAGGGTCGGTGCCGATTTCAAAGGTCAGTTTGATGGTGACATGGCCGTCGTTGCTGCTCGTGCTATCGAAGTAGACGAGGTTGTCGATGCCGGGTAGCTGAACTTCGATGGCGCGAGCGACCGATTCGGCGACGACCTCCGCACTCGCGCCCGGATAGTCGGCATCGATCTGGACAACCGGCGGGGTGATTTCAGGAAACTGTGCGACCGGCAGGAACTGGACGGACAGCAGGCCCATGACCACAATCACAAGGGACACGACCGAGGCCATGATCGGCCGATCGATGAAGACGTGGGAGGTCACGCGTCACCCTTGTTTCGGCGCCCCGGAAGGAGACGCGGTGGCCGGCGGCGCCTCTCCGACGGGGACGGCCTTCACCAAGGCACCGGGACCGATCTTCATCAATCCATTGACGACGACACGGTCGCCCGCTTGAATGCCGTCGTCGATAAGCCACTGATTCCCCTGCCACACCGACGCCTGAACTGGGCGCATCTGCACGTGCTCGTCGGGACCCACAACGTAGACGAACGGGCCTTGCGCCCCTTGGAGTACGGCGCGTTGCGGGACCAACACGACATTGGGTTTGGTATCTCCCTTGAATTTCACTTTCACGAATTGTCCCGGCAGCAATTCCCGCTTCGGGTTGGGAATCGTAATGCGCACGACGCGTGCCCCTGTTTCCGTCCGGAGTCCTGGCTCCATCAGGTCCAGCACCCCTTCGTGAGGATAGGTGGTGCCGTCCAGCAGCATCATCTCGCCTCGAAGCTGGTACACGCCCGGATGGGTGATCCTTTTCTCTTCAATGTCGTGTCGGCGCTTTAAGATGAACGTCTCGGGGATACTCACCACCACGTACATGGGATCGACCCGATGCACCATGGTGAGCAAATCGGTTTGTGCCGACACGAGCCGGCCTTCGTAATACCGAGTCCGTTCGATCAAACCGTCGATCGGAGCGGTGATCAGGGTATTGTCCAAATCGAACTGCGCTTTCATGAGGTCCGCCTTGGCGCCCTGCAAGGCTGCTTTGGACGAGAGGTCTTCGGCCACGGCGTCGTCCACGTCCTTCTGACTGACCGCTTGCTCAGCCAGGAGCGGCTTGACGCGCGCCAAGTCCTGTTTGGCCTGCACCACCTTCGCCTCGGCCTGTGCAATCTTGGCCTTGGCACTGGCTGCCGCGGCTTGAAAGGGAACCGGATCGATCTGATAGAGGCGGTCGCCCTTCTTGACGTCGCGTCCCTCTTGATACAACACTGCTTTGATCAAGCCGGTGACTTGCGAACGGATCTCGACCGGTCGGGAGGCTTCTGCTTGGCCAATGAATTCCGGCTCGTCAGGAACGGTCGTGGTGCTCGCCGTGATCACCTCTACCTGGGGCACCTGAGGTGAGGGAGCCGAGCCTGCATCTTGTTTACAGGCCGCGAGGCCTGCCAGTGCGAACGCACCGAGGAGCCCCCAGACCAGATGGCGTCTGGGATCGGCACCGAAATCAATGGACTGCGACATACGATGCGTCCTTGTCATCATTGTGGCATCTTAGTGGGCGTAGATGTCCTTAGCAAGTGAACCTTCGACGCGTTCCGCCTACCGGACTTGCTTCTTCGCGTCTTCGACGATGGATCTCATGCAGCACCCGGAGGCGAGCAGGTCGGCTCCCGCCTGACACATGCGCGTCAAGAGCGTTTTGCCTTCCGGTTCAACAAACGTGACACCGGTGAGATCGACGATCAGTGGTCGGCCGGTAGCCGATTGCTCGGATTCCCGCCAGCTGCGTTCGAGTTCTCCGATCCAGGGACCTGCGAGGCGTCCCTCGAGGGTAATCCTCGTCGCATCGTCAGACACATGCGTGGTGATTTTCAACATAGTACAATCTTTCTCCTTCGTTCACATTCATGCAGGCAACTAATGGGCTCAGGCCTTGACGCCTGCCACCAACAACTCGTCATCCTCGACGAGGTCTTCCAGGTTGTCCCCCACGGTATCCGGTTGATGCTCTGCGGCGATCAGCGAATAAAACACCGGCACGACGAACAGCGTGAACAGCGTCCCGACCGTCATGCCGGTCACGAGCACCATGCCGATGCTGTTGCGCGCCGCGGCACCAGGTCCCGTCGCCAGCACCAGGGGAAGATGGCCGAAGACCGTGGCCGCCGAGGTCATGAGCACCGGCCGCAAGCGGGTCA